>JAFYIK010000228.1 GCA_017538685.1 Bacteroidales bacterium
AGCTTGTTCATCAAGTCCTTGATGATGTCCACATCGGCCTGGGTGCGCGGATTCTTCTTGATGCCGCCGCTCTCGTAGAAGGGCAGGTTCAGGAAGTGGGCGTTGGTGTTGTCGTTGAGGCCGAAGGAGCGCACGGCGCCACGGGCCTCGCTGCGGCGGATGGCACCTTTCATTTCCAGGAGAGCGCGGGGTTCGGGCTGGCCGGGAACCTTGCTTTCCACAATCTTCTTCACTTCCTCGAATTTGTCGGCGAAACCCAGCTGGAAGGCGCAGTCCATATGCTGGAGCACCACATCGTCGTGCACGGCCACGTTACCGGAGGTCTCGTAGGCCACGTGGACGTCGTGACCCTGGCTGGCCAGACGGATGAAGGTACCGCCCATCGAGATGACGTCGTCGTCCGGGTGCGGGGAGAAGATGAGAACGGTCTTGGGGAACGGCTTGGCGCTCACGGGACGGGTGCTGTCGTCGGCGTTGGGTTTGCCGCCGGGCCATCCGGTGATAGTGTGCTGGAGGTCGTTGAAGACGTCGATGTTAATCTTGTCGTACTTGCCGACTTTTTCCAGAAGCTCGCTGAGGCCGTTGTTCAGATAATCTTTCTCTGAGAGTTTGAGGATGGGCTTGCCGGTTTCCTGGCACAGCCACACCACGGCTTTGCGTACGAACTTGGGAGTCCAGTCGCAGGGACCTACCAGCCAGGGGGCGACGCTGCGGGTGAGCATACTGGCCGCGGTCTCGTCCACGTAGAAGGAGATATGGTCGTGTGCCTGCAGCAGGGAAGCGGGGCAGTCGGTGCTCTGGGGACCTTCGGCGATGGCTTTCACGGCGGCGGCCTTGTCCTCGCCCCAGGCCATCAGGATAATCTTCTTGGCACTGAGCATTGTGCTGATGCCCTGGGTGATGGCTTTGTCGGGGGTGGCGGCGATGTCGTTGTTGAAGTTGGCGGCCTGACGGCGGCGGGAAGAATAGGACAGCCGGACCACGCGGGTACGGGTCTTTTCATTGGAGCCGGCCTCGTTGAAACCCACCTGTCCCTGTTCGCCGATGCCGATGACCAGCAGGTCTACGCCGCGGGCCAGGGCGTCGAAGTTGGCGCAGTATTCCGTGAGTTTTTCGGCGGGAACGGAACCGTCGGGGATGTGGATGTTCTCCTTCCTGATGTCCACCCGGTCCAGCAGGGCCTTGTGCAGGCGGTTGTTGCGGCTCTGGGCCTCTTCCTTGGAAGAAGGGTAGTACTCGTCGATGGAAACGACTTCCACGTTCTTGAAGGAAAGTTTGCCGGCCTCATAGCGGCGGGTAAGTTCGTTGTACAGGGAGATGGGGGTGGAACCCGTGGTGAGACCCAGGCGGAACAGTCCGTCTTTCTTAGCCTTGATGGCGTCTTCGATGACGTCGGCAATGGCGTAGGAAGCCGGGCGGGATTCCGGATACACGTGGGTCCAGATTTTCTCGTAGGTGTGGAGAATGCCTGCAGGCAGGTTCTCTTTGATGAGCCCGCCTTCGTAGGGAAGGGTGAAGTGTTTGCTCATAGCTATTTGAGGATTTTACGAATTCTTTCCAATTTGCCGTCCACGGGGGCGGGTTTCACACCCAGCAGCTCGCACAGCAGCGGGTAAATGTCAATGTTGCGGAAGGCCGACTGTTCCCCTTCCGTAAAGGGGGCCTCGTAGCCCACCTTGAAGTCCGGTCCCACGGCGCGGAACATCACCATCATATCCGGTTCCTTGGGGCTGTAGCCGTGAGCGCCCGTTCCCTTGAAAGGAGTGTTGTTGAACTGCCAGCCCAGGTCCGGGGCCACGATGAGGTCCCCCAGGCGGTTACTGGTACCGTAATTGAGTTCGGCCGGAACCGCTCCGTGTTTCCAGACACTGATGTGCTCCACCTCCTTCAGGCGGTTGTACAGGCTGTCTACATAGCCTTCCTTGACAAAGATGCTGGTGGGGGTGTTGCCGATGATGCGCTCTGTCCATCCTTCGGGGATGTACTGATAGGAATTGATGAAGCGCTCCGGGGAGACGTCCTCCATTCCGTGGTCCGACAGCACGATGAAGTTGATCTTGTCGGCATAGGGAAGGGCCATCAGGCGCAGGTACAGCCCGTGCACCAAGCTGTCCATATGTTCGGCCATTTCCTTGGTTTCGGCCGAGATGGGACCGAAGCTGTGTCCGGTGTGGTCGGGCTCGTCGAAGTAGCCCATCACCAGGCGGGGACGCTCCTCCTCCGGCAGGCTCATCAGGCGAACAATCTCGTCCACTCGCTGTTCGAAGTTCCAGTGCGGGTCCTCGTCCCACTTGCGGTAGTAGGTGGGATAGGTGTCCTGGACGGGGATGTCGGAACCCACCCAGTATACGTTACCGGTTTTGACACCCTGGCGTTGCGCCGTAATCCAGATGGCCTCTCCCAGATAATAGTCCGGGTTGTAGCGGCAGGCGGGGTCCCCCATCGAGTATTTGTATTCTTTGTCCGGGTTCCAGAAGGAGTTGTTCACCAGACCATTGTGGTCCGGGACCAGGCCGGTGGCCAGGGTATAGTGGTTGGGGAAGGTGGAAGCCGGGTAGGAAGGTTCCATCCGGGCCGATACGCCCACCGTGGCCAGAGAGTCCAGGAAAGTCGTGTTGTAGTATTCCGGATAATCCCAGCGGAAACCATCCAGGGAGATGACGACCGTGTAATTGTTCCTGGCGGGCTTGCAGGCGGACAGACCCGCCAGAAGCAGAAGGTTTAAGAGCAGGAAAATTCGAAAGTTCCGCATAAACACGCTGTTAATTCACACAAAGATAATAAAAAATGGCTATTTTTGTCTTATGAAACGCGTGATTATTGCAGTCCTGGGCGTGATTTTATTCGCCGGCTGCCAAACGAAACCCATCGTAACAGGCCGTTCGTCGGCTCCCGAATTGGGCTGGCTTTTCCTGGACGAAGGCCCCTATGTTCTTTCCACCCGCGTGGACGCCGCTCCCGGCCCGGCCACCTTCCGGCTGGTGCGGGATCTTTCCCTGATGGCCGATACCCCGGACGTGGTTTTCGAGGCCGATGCCACCGTGGCTTCCGACAGTACCCTGACGGTGGAGTTGGGAACCCTTGAACCCGGCTTCTACGAGGTCCGCCTGCGGGATTCCGTGCGCTGGAACATCGGCGTCCGTCCGGACGACGTGATCAGCCCGGCAGATGCGCCGGAAGACTTTGACGCCTTCTGGGCCGCCACCCTGTCCGAAATGGATCAAATCTCGCTGGAGGCCACTTTCACGGAACTTCCGGAACACTCCAATGACCTTCGCACCTGCTATGAGGTCCGTTATCCCTCCTTTGGCGGAGCTGTTTCCGGTGGCATCCTTTCCATCCCGGTGGCGCCCGGCAAGTATCCGGTGAACATTGCCTATATGGGCTATGGCGCCGATCCTTATTACTTTGACCCGTCGGCCGATCCGGGGCGTATCGATTTCCTGGTGAGCGTGCGGGACCAGGGTATCTTCAAGGGAGACCAGAGCCGCTGGATCGACCGCGGCATCGGCTCCAAAGAGAGCTTCTACTACCGCGGTGCCTTTGCCGACGTAAAGCGCGCCATAGACTTTGTGGCCACGCTGGACAAGGCCGATGTCAATCGGATGACGGCCTGGGGAGAAAGTCAGGGCGGCGCGTTCACTTTCCTCTCCGCCGCGCTGGACAGCCGCATCAAGGCCATTGCGCCGGCCGTTCCCTTCCTGGGAGATTATGCCCATTACGCCCAGATTGTTTCCTGGCCGGTGCACGAGGTCTTCGAAGAAGCCGATGCCCAGGGAATTCCCCGCGCACAGCTACTGGATATGCTCCGTTATTTCGACATCAAGAACTTTGCTCCCAGGATTACCTGCCCGGTGTATATGGCCTTCGGCCTGCAGGATCCCACCTGTCCGCCGCATACCAATTTTGCTATCTATAACAACCTGGGCACCCCCGACAAACGCTATCTGTGCGTTCCCACCTGCGGTCACGCGATGTGGCTGGAAAAGGTGTGGGACGGGGAGCGGGCTGGTTTTCTGAATCAATACTTGCAGTAAAATTCTTATATTTGCAAAATAAACAACACTGATTATGGCACATCTTCATTTAAGTTACGACGAACTCACGGCTGTTCTTTGCCTGGCCTTCAATCTGGCCAATGCCGACGGCCGCATCGATGATTCCGAGGCGGCAGCCATCCTCAAGGCGCTTACCGACCAGTATGACTTCG
>JAFYIK010000229.1 GCA_017538685.1 Bacteroidales bacterium
ACATTGCCGCAAAACAGGGACGGAACTCATACGCTCGTTCCACGACTTCGAAAAGACTCCCGACCTGGAATATCTCCAGCAGGTGGCGGCAAGATGCTTCCGCTATGGCGCCGACGTGGCGAAAATAGTGACCACGGCGACAGCCCCGAAAGACTGCGACCTGATAGAATCCCTCTATACGGCCTCGGCGCCGGAGGGCCAGGACTACCCGCGCACGAGGCTCATCGCCTTCGCGATGGGCCCCCAAGGCCAGACGACCCGGGTCGAATGCCTGAAACTCGGGGCGCCGTTCTCTTACGGCGCGCTGGACGAACCCGCGGCCGACGGGCAGATCCCCCTGGAGGAAATGCATCAGAAGGTCTACGGCGACTTCCTCGGCCTTTACCGCGGCGATTTCGCCGTGCCCAGCTCAAAGAGCTTCGCGCAGAGGGCGATAATCGCCGCCGCCCTGGCCGAGGGAACTTCGCATCTTGGCAACTACACCCCCTGCGACGACTCCGAATCGGCCGTGAAGGTAGCGCGGTCGCTCGGCGCGAAGGTCACCCGCAAAGGCAGCACGCTGACCATTGAGGGCCTTGGCCCGATTAAAGATAAACTAGCGGTGGAGAAGACCTGCGCCGGCGAATCCGGCATCCTTGCCCGCCTTATGATCCCCATTCTCGCGCAGATCAACGGCTGTCCGGCGGTCATCGAAGGCCGTGGAACGCTGCTGAAGCGCCCGCTCGCGTCGGCCTCCGACATTATGGCGGCCTTCGGCGTGATCCTCCGCAACGAACAGCCGCGTGAGAGCAAGGAAATATTCGTTCCCCTCGCGGTGAAAGGCGAGCTGATTGCAGGCACGGCCGACCTCCCCGGGAAGCCCGGCTCGCAACTGGTTTCCGGCGTGCTGATGGCCCTGCCGCTGAACTCGAAAGACTCGAAAGTCTATGTCGGCGAGCCGAAGAGCATCCCGTATATGTTCATCACGCTCGACGTCCTCCGCCGCTTCGGCATCAAGGCGGGCGCGCAGCTCGAAGGCAACTCCGAAATGCTCGAGCAGCAGGACTGGAGCTACTGCACCGGCATCAACTTCACCATCGACGGCGGACAGAGCTACAAAGCCGCTGACATCACCCTCGAAGGCGACTGGAGCGCGGCGGCGAACTTTCTGGTGGGAGGAGCGATCTACGGCTCGGTGGAGATAAGTGGCCTCGACACATCGTCGCTGCAGGCGGACATCTCCATCCTCGACGTGCTGGTGGAGGCAGGCGCCGCGGTGGCGTACGACGAAGAAGAAGTGTGCGTTAAGAAGGGTCCGCTCGAGGCCTTCGATTTCGACCTCAGCCAGGCGCCGGACATTTTCCCGATAGTGAGCCTGCTGGCGGCATTCTGCGCCGGGACCAGCACCATCGCCGGTGTGAACAGGCTCCGCAACAAAGAGACCGACCGCGCATCCGCGATAGTCGAGATGCTCACCAAAATGGGCGTGAAAGCCTGGATCGAAGGCGATATCCTTTCGGTCGTGGGCGAGACGCTCGCATCCCGCATCCTTAACGGCCGGCTGCTCAAGGGCGGGCAGTACACGGCGCACCGCGACCACCGTATGGCTATGGTCCTGAAGATCGCGTCCATCGCCGCCGCCGAGCCGATAGTCATAGACGACACGGATTGCGTCAAAAAGTCTTTTCCTGAATTTTTCGAGCAGTTCTAGATATCCGCCTCGAAGCAGATTTTCTGGCCGCTGACAAGGTGGTCGCACTCGATGGTGGGAACACTCTTGTCTGAAATGCCGCCAGCGGAGACTTCCACCCAGACTTCATTTCCGGGCATCAGCAAAGCCAGATTATAGGCCGAGCGGACTCCGTCCACGGCGACGAATGCGTCGCGGTAGATGGGCGCCACGCCCACGTTAGCCACCAGCAGCGCGGCCTTGCCGTCGCCGACGCGGAAGTCGCGGATGCGGAACTTGTAGCCCATAGAGAGCGACGCTTCGCGTATGCGGCTCCAGCTCTGGTATGAAGGCTGGTCGGCACCGATGATGAAGGTCATATGATATTTTGCGACTTCGTCTTCGAAGACCCGGCCGTGCATACCGGCTTTGTCCAGGCAATGTTTCTGGTCGGATGAGGTGTAGTAACTGAATTCGCCTCCGAGCGGCGCCGTCTTATAGCGTTCCTCGCCGAAGTACTTCCAGCTGCGATAGTTGTAGTCGTCGTGGTCTTCGCACATAAACGAGTCGTCGAAATTGCCGAAACGCAGGTCCAGCAGTGACGGATCGTTTTTGAAGGGGCCGTACTTGCTGTCGGCGGCGTCGATGGAGATGCTCCAGGTGGTGTGCTTGAACCACTCCGACATCCCGCGCATATACTCTGCCTGGAACTCCTTGTCCGGGAAGGTTTGGCCCAGGATGAACGGCCCGTCGTAGATATGGTACTCAGCCCAAAGGCCGAAGCCGGTTTCAAGGAAAGCCAGCCTCGGATCGGAGTCGTAGCGCTCGGCGAGGCGGCGGTAGAACTCCAGATGGAAACGCTTCAGCTCGTCGCAGCGCCAGTCGGGGAAATAGGTGGTCTGGCCTTCGCTCTTTCCCTTCTTGTCTTCGTAGCCGGGCAGGGCCTTGATGTAGTCGGGCACGGTGCACTTCTGCCCGACATAGGTGTAGTGGAAACGTATGACAGCCTGGTGGCCGCGGGAGGCGATTCCTTCGAGCAGATTGTCCAGCTTGGTCCAGTCGAAGACATCCTTTTCCTTGCATATGTCGTTGTACTTCATATAGGAGTACTCGAGCGAGATGTCGTCCGACTTGTACGGAGCCCACATCACTATGCCTGTCATTGGCTGCACTTTCGTGACACTGCTCTTCAGGGAAATCCTCGTGAGGCCGGCATATGTGTCCGGCACGGTAACATCGGTCGAAACCGGTTGCTGGTCGTCTTCGACCGGCTGCTCCGGAGTCTCTTCGGGATTATCATCGCCCCGGTTTTCCGACGGCTGTGAGTTGGAGTCGCAGGAAAGAAGCAGCGCTGCCGCGACGAATATGGAAAACACACGTTTCATACCTCAAAGTTAACGGAAAATTGTGTAAATTTACAAACCAATGCTAACCAGACAGCCAATGACCAAAACTAAGAATCAAGGACTGAAGTTCCTGATTCCGATGCTGGCTTTGTTGCTCTTCCCCTTGCAGGTCTTCGCGCAGATGCAGGTCACGGGAAGGGTAAGCAGTTCAGCCGGCCCGGAGCCCGGAGTGATAGTCTTTGTGAAAGGTAATGCCGGCAGCGGCGCGATGACCGATGCGGACGGCAATTATTTCATAACGGTCTCCGGCCCGGGCGAGACTCTTGTCTTCAGCCTTATGGGCTACAAAGAGAAGGAGGTCGTAGTGGGCAGCCAGACCAGGATCGACGTAGTCCTCGAAGAAGACGCAAACCTTCTTGAGGAAGTGCTCGTGGTGGGTTATGGAACCCAGAAGAAGGAATTCGTGGTGGGTTCCGTCTCGCAGGTCGGCAGCAAAGACCTGCTGAAGGCGCCCAACACCAACGTGAGCACTATGCTCGCCGGCCGCCTCGCCGGTGTCACGGCGGTGCAGACCACAGGTATCCCCGGCGGTGACGCCGCCTCGCTCCTCGTCCGCGGAACCAGCACCTTCAACGACTCGTCTCCTCTGATCCTGGTGGATGGCGTCGAGCGCTCGATGACCTATCTCAACCCGAACGACATAGAGACCGTGTCCATCCTCAAGGATGCCGCAACAGCCGCCATCTACGGCGTGCGTGGCGCCAACGGCGTGATCGTCGTCACCACCAAAAGCGGTCTTCGCGGCAAGGCGCAGATAGTCTACGACGGCTCGGCTTCGTTCGACACCAACACCGTCACGCCGGACCTCCTCAACGCCGACGAATACATCTACTGGCACAACAAAGCGCGCGAGATGGACGGCCAGACCCCGTTCTGGACCCCCGAGCGCATCCAGAGCCTGAAAGACCGCGGCCTCTACGGCGAGACGGACAACTGGGCGCTGATCTACAACGACT
>JAFYIK010000230.1 GCA_017538685.1 Bacteroidales bacterium
CGCTGCCAGCTCGTGGGCGACGACCTCTTCGTGACGAACGTCAAGTACCTCCAGAAGGGTATCGAGATGGGCGCAGGCAACAGTATCCTTATCAAGGTGAACCAGATCGGTTCGCTCACCGAGACCCTGGATGCCATCGAGATGGCCCACAGGCACGGTTACACCACCGTCACATCTCACCGTTCGGGCGAGACCGAGGACACCACCATCGCGGACATCGCAGTTGCGACCAACAGCGGCCAGATCAAGACCGGTTCGCTCAGCCGCACAGACCGTATCTGCAAGTACAACCGCCTGATGAAGATCGAGCAGGAGCTTGGAGATACCGCAGCTTATGGTTACAAAAAGCTTAAATAGACTGACGGCTTAAGAAAACGCCGAAAGTTTCACGTTTTGGAGTGGCCGGTCCCGGAATGGTGACCGGCTTCTTTTTTGCCGCGTCCGGCGCCGCTGCGGTTTCGGAATACTCGTAGCCCGCCAGCGTCAGGGCCGCCTTCAGCATAGTTTCGTTGGGGTCGCCGAGCTGATAGCCGTCCATAGGGTTGTCGGCCACATAGAAATCGGGAGCGAAACCGTCCGGCATACACGGCGTATTGCCGTCTTTGTCCGCATAGCGCCCTATCATTACGTAGATGCCCCAGTTGGCGGCGTATTTCTTTCCGTTCTTCACCTCGCCGGCGGTCATCGCGTCTTTGTAGGTCTCATACCAGTTGGCGCCCTCGATCACCACACCCGAGCAGTACTTGCCGTAGCTCTGCTGGCCCACTATCTCCAGGTCCATAAAGGGCTTGAGTCCGCACACGACCGCCTCGGAGGCTGAGGCGCTGCCGCCAGTCATAATCACATAGAGCTTGGTCAGCCCGAGGTTGGACTCCGACGTGTCGATGGTCTTGTCGCCCACCTTGAAGATGTTGCCGAAATGCGTGACGCGCTCGCTCTCATCCCACGCTGCCGTGAGTATGGAATTGTAAATCTCCGTCATAAAGACGGTGCCGGAGGTGACTATCTCTTCGGGGGCGAGCATAGATGCGAGGACGTCCTCCGTCTGCACGTATCCGCCGCCGTTGTAGCGAAGGTCGAGTATGAGCTCGCTGATGTTCTGCGCCTTGAGGCTGTTGCACGCCTTGACCAGGTCCTCGCAGGCCGGCATAGTGAAAGCGGTGAAATGCAGGTAGCCCACCTTCTTGCCGCCGCAGTCGAACGCCTTCACGGTGTGGATGGGGTCGCAGTACATATCCACCGCGCTCAGGCGGACCGTGCGCCCGTCGTGAAGGCCTATGGTGCAGCTGGTGCTGTAGAGCAGCTTGTTCTTGACGAAATCCTGATAGTTGGCCGAAGGGATAGGGGAGCCGTCCACTTCCAGGATGACGTCGCCGCGCTTCAGGCCGGCTTTGTCCGCAGGGGTGTCGGCGTAGACCAGGGTCACGACCGCCGCGAGGTAATCCTTCTTTTCGGAGGCGTAATAGAGGATGAATTCGTAGCCGTAGGTGAGGGATTCGTTATCGATGCTCCTCACGAAGGACTGGTAATCGTCCGTCATCTGGGTCCAGCGGTCGATGTCTTTGCCGGAGGCGTCTTTATAACGCACCTCGAGCACTTTCTGTATCGGGTCTACGTTGCTCATCCAGCCTTCCATCTTGTCCGAGATCTCGGCCGTCCACAGATAGTACATTTTCATCACGTTGAAAGCGAACTGGTTCACATACTTTCTCGTGGTGTACATTTGCTCCTCGGAGTTGTCTACGTCGGTGCCTAAATCGCAGGAGGCGAACATCGGAAGGATGCACGCAAGAAGTAATATTTTCCAGAATCGTTTCATACAGGATAACAAATATAACAAAAAACTGTTCGTTTATTTATATAAATATGTTCGCGCGAGGTTTTGAAATTTTTTTAAGAATTTTTTAAACTATTAAAGTGTAAGCTGAGGCGGTATTTTAATTTCTAATTGTAAGCACGGGAAACGCGTGAATA
>JAFYIK010000231.1 GCA_017538685.1 Bacteroidales bacterium
ATGCGCGTCCGAATTCGCCCGGGTTCAGCACACCGCCGACTTCGTTCACGTGGTAGATTCCTTCGTGGATGTAGGCGTCCTCTGTGTAAAGGTCGATGGAGAGGTAGCCGCCGGTGCCGGTAGTCATAAGGTCTGCAGTGCCGAGAATGACGTTCAGCTGATTAATTCCCCAGCCTGCATAGCTCTGAGCCTGGAGAACAGTGGTCAGTACCTGCTTCGGAGCCGGATCTGCGGGCCACTCGATGTCGCCGCTCCAGGAAAGCTCCACTTCCTCGCCGCCTGCGGTGAGGTTGAAATTGAAGGTGTACTTGTTTCCGCTCTTGGACACCTGAACGGCGCCTGCGGAGACAGGTGCATTGTCGAGAAGGGTCTTCTCAAGAACTGCGTCGCCGGCCTTTGCAGAAGCTTCTGCAACGAGCTTGAACTTGCCGGTGCCGAGGGTGGCGTCGAAACCGATGAGCTGGGTGGAAAGAGCCACTCCTTCTCCGGAGAACGAGAGGTCGAACAACCTCTTGTCTACGTTCCAGGTGGAAGATTTGCTGTCAAGGGCAGTAAGCTCCTTGGCTTTTCCGTCGTCCTTGCCGGGATCGTCCGGATTGTTAGGAGTGCAGGAAAGCGCTGCGAGAGCGAGAGCTGCAGTGAAAAGTAAAGCTAACTTTTTCATAATGTGTTTTTATTGATGTGATTGATATTAGATTTCATCCCATTCCACCACTTCGACGTCTTCGAAGTCCGCGGAAATCTTGTAGGTTTTTGAGAAATTGTAGAGATTGTTGGAGTTGTAACCGTTGCCGTTTGCCATAGCGCCGATGCGGAGATAACGTTCGCGGTTGTAGCGGAAGAGATCCGCATTCTTCGAACTGTTCATATCGATCTTGAGCGTGATGGTAGTGTTCGCAGAAACGTTCTTCTGCTTGGCTCCGGTGTCGTCCTTCGCGAGGTTCTGGTAGTTGGCGCCCACGAACAACTGGGTGTTCGCTCCGAAGACCACGTTCGCAACCTTATTGGCCTTGGACGGATCTCCGAGTTCCACTTTGAATGTAGCGACAAGCTTTGAGTAGTTGCCGAAAGCGTCTTTCTCCACGCTGAATTCCTCATCGACCACACGGCAGTAGGGCATAAGCTCAAGGTCCATTTTATTGGCGCCCTCCTTCACGGTGAAGGTGCTGTCCACGGGTTCGTAGCAGGGGAGTTTCCTGCAGGTGTATTTGTAGTCACCGGCGAAAATCAGGTTGTTCCTGTACTGGCCGTCGAAACGGACCAGCCAGTCCTGACCGGGATCCGTGGCAGCCCATCCCTGCTCCATAACCACCAGAGCGCCCGCGTCCACCGTTGTGTAGGAAGACCAGGTGGACCAGTCGAAACCAACACTCGCGGCAGCTTCGATGCCAATCTGCTCTCCTGTCTGAGCATCGAGGAGGCGTCCGCTTATCTGGGCGTTGGGGCCGTCGAAGTTGTCCAGTTTGAACATATCGCAGGCGGACACGCTGACCGCTGCAATGGCGACTGCTATAATAAAGTAAAGTATTCTTTTCATATCCATCGTCGATTATTTGTTGTTCTCGTCGATTCTGTTGTTCACGGGGTCGGGAATTCCGCCATAGTAACTCTCGTTGGTGAATCGGAGCGTACCGGTGTAACCGTTGAAGTGGGAAGTCGCGCTGTAGGGGAGGGCACGGAGGAAGATGTACTTGGCATCGGTTCCGGTCAGATCCACCAGCGGGATGAGAGTGAGCTTGTGCCCGATGGTGCCTTCTTCTTCTGTCGCCGTGTTGTCCGGGTTGTAGAAGGCGCGGCGGCGCCAGAGCACGTCGCTCCACTTGTTCTCGAGGGCGAACTCGACCTTCCATTCGTGCAGCACGTTGCTGACGTTGAGGGCGATGTCGTCGGTGAAACCGGCCCTGTGGCGGATGTCGTTCAAGCAGTTAGCCGCGAGGGTGGCATCTCCCAGACCGCTTTCTGCCACAGCTTCGGCATAGGTCAGGAGGACCTCGGCGTAGCGCAGGTCATACCAGGGGCTCTGGGTGTTTGCGTTGTTGGCCTTCTGGTCGAGGTACTTGCGAGGGAAGAAGCAGTAGAACGAACGGTTGTTGGAGTTCACGTCGGTCTTCAGACGGTAGAATGCCGAGTTGTCTTCGACTGCTCCGCCGTAAGGGAAGTAGATCTTGTCTCCGAGTTTGAGGGTGTCGTTCTTGGCGGGATAGACATAGACTTTGCCGTCCGTGTCCACATAGCCGCCCTGCGCATAGATGGTCGTTCCGCGGAAGGTGGCTCCCGGGTAGATTACCCAAGCCTGGAAGCGTGCGTCCTTCAGCGTGAAAGGATCGGTGACGGCATCGTACTTCTTGTAGTTCGCGACCTTGGCGGCGGTCATCTCGGCCTCTACGTCGTTGAAGTAGGCATCCTCGCTGCCGGTGACCAGAGTCTGGATCTTACGGCCTCCGACCTTGCGGCTGGTGGCGTTGTCGTAGTAGTCATACTCGTCCGCGAGGTTGAGGGTGATGGTGTAGGACGCGGCGCCGGTGCCGGTGTAACCGGTGGTTACCTGGTTGGGGCCCCACGCATTGCAGCCGTTTCCTCCCTCGGCGCTTCCGCTCTTGAACGAACGGCCGAGCAGGCCTTCGCTCTTCTTGTAGTTCTGGAAGAGTTCGGTGAGGTTGTCGATTGCGGCGCTGATGGAAGCGGGGGCGGGTTCATAGAGAGCGTACTTGCCGGACTTGATCACTTCTTCGGCAGCGTCGATTGCGAGCTGGTAGTAGGCGGGAGCATAGGAAGCATCCATATAGGTAAGCTTTTTGATAACCGCATTGTAAGTGCCGTCGATGGGAGCGCGGTCCCAGTACTTGCTCTCGGACGCAGCCCAAAGGGCGGCGCGGGCTTTCATACCCAGTGCGGTGTACTTGTTCACGCGCATTTCCTGAGCCTGGCTCTCCGGAAGGAGGTCGGCAGCCTGCTGGAACTGATCGATAACCCAGTCCCAGGACTCTTTTTCAGTCTTGCGGGGATAGTAAAGACCTTTGTTGTCCTTACCGTCGTACTGGTCGTCCAGAGTCTTTTCCACGATGGGGATGCCGCCGTAGTTGCGGACCTGGCCGAAGTAGCAGTAGGCGCGGATGAACAGACCCTCACCGCGGTAGTGGTTCTTGGTGACGCTGTTGATGATGCCCTTCTGCTCGGCGCTTTCGAGGGACTCGAGGAACTTGTTGATGTCGCGGATTGCGGTGTAGTTCCAGAAGCCGGCGGTGGAAGCATAGTAAGACGGGGTGCTGCGGGCGCCGTTGGCAAACAACTGACCCTGATCACCTGTGGAGAAGGCGTTGATGGGCATATAGCCGTAGAGGCTGGCGAGCATCGACAGCAGACCGGATTCGGTAGCGGCCATATTCTCACCGGAAACCTTGCTCAAATCACCTTCCATATCGTCGAAGAATTTGTCGCA
>JAFYIK010000232.1 GCA_017538685.1 Bacteroidales bacterium
AAGCCTCGCAAATTTAGCAAAAATCACTATATTTGCAGCGACTTATAAACCTTTATGGCACTTTTTCTGACAAAAGACCTGGACGACCCTGTGCACTTGCGCATCGGTGTCTGGCAAATCTCGGAGAGCGAGGCGGAGCTTCGCGCAATGACGTCCATCCCCTCAGACGAACTTGAGGAAATCTCTTACATAAAAAGCGAATCGCTCAGGAAACAGAAGCTGGCCGTGAGAGCCCTCCTGGACGCGATGTTTGAAGACAAGGTGTATCTGTCGCACCACGACAACGGCAAGCCGTACATCGAGAACGACGCCACCAACATCAGCATTACACACACAGACAAATACGTCGCAATCATCCTCTCGACCGAGGCCGAGGTGGGTATCGACTGCGAATCCCTTGACCGCGACTTCTCCGCAGTGGAGAAGAAAGCCCTTTCGGAAGACGAAATCGACGATCTGGACGACAACAAACGCAACGAGCAGCTCGCAATCTACTGGTGCTCGAAGGAGGCGATTTACAAGCTTACTTCGCAGTACGATGTGGACTTCGCGGAGCAGATCGAACTCGACAATTTCCGCTTCCGCGACGAAGGCGACCTGGACGCCACCTTCACCGACGACGACGGTTACGAGCAGGAGTACGAACTCCATTATTTCACCTTCGACCGCCACGTACTGGTCTGGGTAACCGATTAGAAAAGTTATCCACATCCGGGCTCGAACCGCGAAACAAAAAAGTTATCGATTTAGAATAATTCTAAATTAATCCTTAAACAAAGTCCCTGTTTGTCAATGACATAACAGGGATTTGTCGTATTTGTGGATAACTTTTTCCGGCGATTGTCTTGTTTTGTGCAAAACCTTATTCCATATTTGCACATACGAATTTAATAACCGAAGGCATCCTTGCTCTCCTAAATCGGCAAGGACTAAAAATTATCGCCAACATATGATACAAACTGTTATCAAAAGAGACGGCCGCAAGGTCGAGTTCAACAATCAGAAGATAGTCGCGGCCATCCTCAAGGCAATGGATATCACCGAGGCCGGACAAGACATAGTGCTCGCAGCAAAGATCGCGGACACCATCAGCCGCTCGGGCAAAGCCGAGATGAGCGTGGAAGAAATCCAGGACTGCGTGGAAATGGAGCTTATGAAGAGCCCCCGCAAGGAAGTGGCAAGAGCGTACATCGCCTACCGCAACCAGCGCAACCTCGCCCGTAAGGCGAAGACCAACGAAATCTTCCAGGAGATCATCGACGCGCAGGCAAACGACATCACCCGCGAGAACGCGAATATGAACGCGGACACCCCCGCCGGAATGATGATGAAGTTCGCGTCCGAAGCGACCAAGTCATATGTGGACGAGTGCCTTCTTTCTGAAGACGTAAGGGAAGCCGTGGCCGGAAACTATATCCACATCCACGACAAGGATTACTACCCCACCAAGTCCCTCACCTGCATCCAGCACCCTCTGGATCTTATCCTCGAGCACGGACTCAAGGCCGGTCACGGCGAGTCCCGCGCCGCGAAGAGGATCGAGACCGCTTCGGTGCTGGCGTGCATCAGTATGGAGACTGTGCAGAACGAAATGCACGGCGGCCAGGCCATCCCGGCGTTCGACTTCTATCTCGCACCCTTCGTCCGCAAGACCTATGAGGAGGAAATCGACCAGATCAGCGCGCTGAACAACGTGGACTACTCCGAGCTGAAGGGCGCCCCGATCGACGACTATCTCAAGCGCGACCTCGTGGGCCTGCAGGGCAAGGAGCGCGCAATGCAGCACGCCATCAACCAGACGGTCAGCCGCGTGCACCAGGCGATGGAGGCGTTCGTACACAATATGAACACCATCCACAGCCGCGGCGGCAACCAGGTCGTGTTCTCTTCCATCAACTACGGAACCGACACCTCCGCCGAAGGACGCTGCATCATCCGCGAGATCCTGAACACAACCTATGAAGGCGTGGGCAACGGCTCGACCGCTATCTTCCCCATCCAGATATGGAAGAAGAAGAGGGGCGTGAGTTACCTCCCCGGAGACCGCAACTACGATCTCTATAAATTCGCTTGCAAGGTGACCGCCCGCCGCTTCTTCCCGAATTTCCTTAACCTGGACGCAACGTACAATCAGGATGACGCCTGGAAGGAGGACGACCCGAAGCGCTATGTTCACGAAGTGGCCACTATGGGCTGCCGTACCCGCGTGTACGGAAACAAATTCGGCCCGAAGACCTCTATCGGCCGCGGTAACCTAAGCTTCACCACCATCAACATCGTCAAGCTCGCAATCGAGTGTATGGATATCGAGGACAAAGACACCAGAATCCAGAAGTTCTTCCAGAAGCTGGACTGGGCCCTCGAAATCGCAGCCAAGCAGCTCAACGAGCGCTTCGACTTCCAGAAGACCGCCCTCAAGAAGCCGTTCCCTCTGCTTATGAACGGCCTCTGGCTCGGCAGTGAGAAGCTGGACGACAACGACACCATCGAGAGCGTGATGAACCAGGGAACCCTTTCCATCGGCTTCATCGGCCTCGCCGAGTGCCTCATCGCCCTGATCGGCAAGCACCACGGCGAGAGCGAGGACGCTCTGG
>JAFYIK010000233.1 GCA_017538685.1 Bacteroidales bacterium
CGGGTTCACGGCCGCGCCTCCGAGAATCACCTCCTCGAAAGTGCCGCCGAACGCGGTCATCACGCGCTTGCGTATGGACCTGGTCAGCAGATGTCCGATCAGCGGGATGTCGAAGAAGAAGCGGAAGCGCCTCATCATAGGCTTGAGCTGGTTTTTGTAGACCTTCTCGATGATAAGCGGCACGGAGATTATCACCGCAGGATGGATCTCCTGGAAAGCGGACATAATCACCTTCGGACTCGGAGTCTTCGAAAGGAAATGAGTGTGCGCTCCGATGCACATCTCGAATAGGAACTCGAACATCAGGCCGTACATATGCGCGCTAGGGAGCATAGCCACCATATCCGAGGTGAAGTCCATCTGCGGCTCTGCCTCGTTGGCGGCGAACTCGATGTTGGCTATAAGAGCCCTGTAGGGAATCATCACGCCCTTGGAGAAGCCGGAAGTGCCTGAGGTATAATTGATCAGCGCAAGCTCATCCGGGGAGTCGCGATAGTAGTCGATGTTCTCCGGACGGACGCCGGATGCGTATTGGGTGTGGAAGTCGGAGATGACTTTCTTCCTCTCCTCATCCAGGTTCTCGATCGTGGTGTACAGTATGCGGAAATCGGAGATGCTCACCGCTGCGATAAGGTCCGGAAACTTCGCTGCGTCAAGCTTGATCCAGATGTTCTCGTCCACGAACAGGACCTTGGCCTCGGCGTGGACCAGAAGGTCGTTGATATTCCCGGGGTTGAAGTCGTGCAGCAGCGGCACAGGCACGGCGCCGTAAGTCATCGCGGAAAGGAAACTCACGCCCCAGTTGGCCTGGTTGCGCCCGCAGATGGCGATTTTGTCGCCGGGGACTATGCCGAAGCGTTTGTAGTGACGGTGGATGATGGCGATGCGCTCCGCGAGCATTGCGTAGTTCATCGTCTCCCCTTTGTAGTTGGAGAGAGCCGGCCTCCACCAGTTCTTCCTGAAACTGCGTTCGAGCTGCTTGTTGAGGGATTTTATTTTAAGCATACTAGTAGGTTCTATACACGTCGAAGCGGAGTTCGCTTCTGGTCCAGGTAAGCTGGCAGTCGTCCGCGAGCACTATCGCCCGGACGTTCTTGGACGGCCAATAATGGAGCTTCTGCTTCACTTCCGCTGCCAGGAAATGTTTCACGGCGTTCTCGCTGCCCATCACCAGCCAGTTGCCGATGCAGGCGGAATGGGAATCGTCGGCGATAGAGTACCCCTGACCGAACAGGGTGCTGATGAATCCGCGATGCTGATTAAAGCGGATGTTGTGAGAGACCAGGGGCTTGGCAGGGCGGACGAGGATCACTTCCTCGTTTTTCCACTGTACTTTCGCCACTTCTTTTATGTCGATTTCGGCTGCCCATTTCTCGGGGTCGACGCCGGTGTTTTTGCTGAGTTTTGCGCAGGTGTTGGAGTATGTCTTAAGGCCTCCGCGGGCGTCAAGATTCTTCTTGCGTGCCTCCAGCAGGTTGTCGATGTTCGCGACGGGCTGGTCGATGACGTAAGTCGTGCCCTGCGGGAGCATATTCGCCACCTTGCTTTCGCCATAGCCCTGGCTCTCGAAGACCTGGGCGGACTTGCTGAAATCGTCCGGATGCACGGTGCGCACGTCGTAGGTGAGATAAACGCCCTTACCTGCGGTCTCCGTGCCCTCCAGATGCATCACGGTCCACTCTGAATAGCCCTTGATGAAGCCGACTATCTGCTTGCGGCCGAGGTACTTGGAAAGAAAATCCTTCGGAAGGAGGTTCGCTATCGCATCGTTACGGAAGATAACCACGTCGCCCCTTGCGGGCGCTTTCTCCAGCGCGGCGGTGAGCCCGACGACCTCCAGCACGGAGGTGTGCGCCTCCATATGCCTTTCGGCGGCATCCAGAATCGGAGCGGACGGGCTGATCAGCAGCACGCTCTTCCGGCCGCTCTTACCCGGCTTCTGCACTATGCGCGCTTCCAGCTCGAGTTCGGCCGCCGCTTCGATTATCTCCGCCGCCTGTTTCGCGTCCGCCTGCGACCTGCCCGCATCCACGGCGATCATCGGGATGAGTTCTCCCACGAAATGGTAGGAAATGACCATCTTGGAGTCGGCCAGACGGCCGTAGGTCAGCTCGCGGAAGACGTTGCCCGAATCAAAGAGGTTCTCAAGCCCGGCCGCCGCCTTTTCACACACTATCACTCCGCAGGCGTCCGAAGGGACATAGCTGAGGAGTTCGAAGCCTTTGACTTCGGGTATCACGTCAGAAGAAGAGTTCCCGTTTTTGAACCAGCAGGAGCTCAGAAGGAAAGTAACCGCGAGGGCGATGAGTGTCTTGATCCAGGTTTTAGACATACTTTGCAAAGATAACAATATATATTTATCTTTGTGCGCTATGCAGAACAACAGAAGTATTCCTCAGGCATTCTTCAGATTCCAGACCCAGATAGTGCATTTCGTGGGCCTGCCGCTCTTTTTCCTTCTGTTCCTCCTGGTCTACAAACCGGAAGGGATAATCAAATTCCTGAGCGAAGGTCATTTATATATGGAGTTCAACGTCACCATCCTCAGCACCATCCTTTTGCTGGTGCTGGTGGGAACCCGTCTGGCGTTCTACTTCCTCAGGAACAAGATGAACCCCACTCCCCTGTTCTACGCAGGCTGGTGTCTTGCCGAAATTTTCATCTTCGCCTGCTTCGGGGCGATGTATATGACCCTTATTACCATCGGCCACGAGGTTCAGTACAGTTACTTCTACGCACTTCCGCGCAGCCTGATTGATTTCTTCGGAATCCTCCTGCTTCCTTATCTCCTCATCGAGATGGGAACTATGATCTATGCTCACAACCGCGAGACAGTCGAGCCCGTCGGGGACGACAATCTAATCCGTTTCAAGGATTCGAGCCAGAAGCTCAAGCTCGCAGTGGCCGTGTCGTCGCTGTTATACGTCGAAGCCAACGAGAACTATGTGAACATAGTGTATCTCGATGGCTCCAATGTGAAGAAGTATCAGCTGCGCTCCTCGATGAAGCGCCTAGAGGATATGCTGCACAAGCAGGGTCTCCAGCGCTGCCAGCGGGCTTTCTTCGTGAACCCGGCCCACGTCACCGTCCTTCGCAAAGATGCCTCCGGCTTCGTCTTCGCCGACCTGGACACCCCCGGCTGCCCGCCTATTCCCGTATCTAAGACTTATTACGACTCTCTCGCCGCGCTGCTGTAACTTTTTCCCTAAACGTAAAAGGTGTCCCTATTTTTGGGACACCTTAAGCGAAATACCCCCTAAAATGCGCAAGGTGTCCCATTTATCTGGACACCTTGCACGCTTAAAGGTTTAGCGGGTGCGGACGGAGCCGACGCCGTGGACGGAGGGGCGGATAACCGCCGCTTCGAGACCGGTGGCGTCGATGTCGCCGGCGCCGTTGATGGTGAGCCAGGCGCGGCCTGTGTTTCCGGTGACCTTCACATCGCCCGCGCCGTTGATGGTAACGTCGAGGTTGGCGGCGTTAAGGCCGGTGAGGCTGAGGTCGGCGGCGCCGTTGCACCTGATGGAGACATCTGCGGCCTCAAGACCTGCGATGTCCAGGTCACCCGCGCCGTTGAGGGTAAGATTGAAATCACCGTAAGTGCTTATGCCGTGCTTGCACTCCATATCCACGGCGCCATTGATAGTCAGTGAGCTGAGACCGTCGGATGTCACATAGATCTTGGTGTTCTTGAAAGAGCGGATCTTTTTGTCGTCGCTCTTGATGATAAGCGCGCCGTCGCCGTCGGGTTCAACCACTATATGCTCCATATACTTCTCGGGAGCGACTATCACTACCTTCGGAGCGCCGGACTCATATACCACGTCGCCGGGGACATTAATGGTGAGAACCTCGAAAGGAGCAACGTCGAAGGTACGGGTCACCTCTTGCGAGTTGCCGAGTATTTCGCCGCCGTTGGAACCGGACACGGTGAATACACAGGAAGTAAACGCTGCGAGACTAAGCGCAGCCAGCAGGAAAAATCTTTTCATATCAAATCTTTGAGATTAATGCCAAGCAGATTGGCGCGTTTTACAAATTC
>JAFYIK010000234.1 GCA_017538685.1 Bacteroidales bacterium
ACGGAAGATGTTGTCTATGAAGAACAATATGTCGTGCGGGTCAGAGGGATTCGGGCTGTCGCGGAAGGATTCCGCGAGCGTGAGCCCGCTCAGGGCCACGCTTGAACGGGCCCCGGGGGGCTCGTTCATCTGCCCGAAGACCATCGCCACCTGACTCTTCGCCAGCTGCTCGCGGTCCACCTTGCTGAGGTCCCAATGGCCCTCCTCCATACTTTTATCGAACTCTTCGCCGTATTTGATGACACCGGATTCGATCATTTCGCGGAGCAGGTCGTTACCCTCGCGGGTACGCTCTCCGACTCCGGCGAACACCGAGAATCCGTTGTGCTTCTTTGCAATATTGTTGATAAGCTCCTTGATAAGGACGGTCTTACCCACGCCTGCGCCTCCGAAAAGGCCGATCTTGCCGCCTTTGAGGTAGGGCTCCAGAAGGTCGATGACCTTGATTCCGGTGTACAGCACCTCGCGGGAAGTCTTCAGGTCTTCGAACTTCGGCGGTTCACGGTGGATCGGGAGACTCTCGCTGCGGTCCATCTCTCCCAGGCCGTCTATGGCGCTGCCGGTCACGTTCATCACACGGCCGCGGATCTGGGCGCCCACCGGCATAGAGATCGAACTGCCCGTGCCGCGGACTTCCATCCCGCGCCTGAGGCCGTCCGTGCTGTCCATAGCCACGCACCTGACCGTGTCCTCGCCTATGTGCTGCTGCACCTCGATTACGACCGTCACGCCGTCCGGGCGGATCGTGGTCATAGCTTCGTGAATAAGGGGCAGATCCTTCGGCGCGCCTGCGGCGAACTCGAAATGCACGTCCACCACCGGACCGACTATCTGCGAAATATGTCCTATCAGTTCTGACATATGATTGTTATTAGTTCTTTTCCAAAAATCATATAAAGATAATGAAAATAGTTGAGTATCTTTGACTGATATGAAAATTGGTGTATTAACGGCAATGGAAAAAGAGTTCCGTCTGGTGTCGGAACTCGCCGGAGCGGATCCGGATATAGTAGTCAGGGCTTCGGGAATCGGTAAGGTAAACGCTGCGGTGGCGGCGTATAAGCTCATAGCCGAGGAGAAGGTGGACGCGATCATCAACACAGGCTGCGCGGGCGGTGTGGATCAGACCGTCGCGATCGGCGACGTGGTGATAGGCAGCGCCTGCGCCTACCACGACGTATGGTGCGGCGTGGAAAACGAAGCCGGCCAGATCCAGGGCCTGCCCGTGCTCTTCGATGCGGAGCCTATGCTTCTGCGCAAGATAGCCGCCGAGTTCGGCGCGGACCCGAAGGTCCATATCGGCACCATCTGCACCGGGGACCAGTTCCTCGAGACTGCGGAGGACGACGCCCGCGTGAAGAAGGTCCGCCCGGACGCCCTCGCGTGCGATATGGAGGCGACCGCTATAGCCCAGGTGTGCTACAAACTCGGCGTGCCGTTCATCGCCTACAAAGTCATAAGCGACGTACACTATGCCGGCGCGGACAAGGCCGTGCAGCAGTACGACAACTTCTGGAGCAACCTCGCCGACGAATCGTTCGGCGTGCTCGAAAGGCTTTTCAAGGCAGTCCGCTGACAGATGGAGGAGAAGATTATAATCCGGAACGCGACCGTCAACAACTTAAAACACGTGACGGCCGAGATACCGCGGGACAAAATCGTGGTAATCACGGGCGTGTCCGGATCGGGAAAATCTTCTCTGGCATTCGATACACTTTTCGCGGAAGGCCAGAGGCGCTTCGCCCAGAGCCTTTCATCCTACGCCCGCCAGTTCCTCGGAAGGATGAGCAAGCCGGACGTGGAATCGATAGAGGGCGTGCCTCCGGCAATCGCCATAGAGCAGAAAGTGAGCGTGAAGAATCCGCGCTCCACCGTTGCGACCACCACCGAAATTTATGATTTCCTGCGCCTCATTTTCGCCCGCATAGGCAAGACCTACAGCCCCGTGTCGGGCGGTCTGGTCCACGCCGACTCTGTGGCGGACGTGATGAAATATCTGGACACGGTCGAAGGAACGGTGCTCATACTCGCACCCATCAACTGGGGCGAGGACTGGGTGTCCGCC
>JAFYIK010000235.1 GCA_017538685.1 Bacteroidales bacterium
GGAGACCATCTTTTCGTCGGCAAATTGACATACGGACCACGCATCCCGCAGACTCCGCTGACCATCCCCTTTACGCATAACGTAATCTTTGGGAAAGAGTCGTATTCGACGCTCATCCAGAGTGATTACAGAAGGCTGAAAGGATTCAGGAACGTTCAGAGAGGCGATATCGTGGTGTTCGGATTCCCGCACGGCGACACCGTTCTCCGCAAGGCCCCGATGGAGGATTATTACACCCTCTGCAGGTACTACGGCAAACGGACGGTCATCTCCAAGCTCGGCCCGGTCATAGTCCGCCCCGCGGACAAGGTCGACCACTATGTGAAGAGATGTGTCGCTGTTCCCGGAGATATACTGGAGGTCAAGGACGGCCTCGTGTGGATCAACGGCAAGCAGCAGCAGGTCTACAAAGGAATCCAGCTCACGGACCGCATGGAGAAGGTGCAGAACGACTATCGGGAGATTTTCCCGTTCTCGCCGGACTACACCTGGAGCAGGGATTACTTCGGACCTTTATGGGTCCCTCAGAAGGGAGCGACCGTACAGCTCACTTCCGAAAACCTTCCGCTTTACCGGAGGATAATCGAAGTGTACGAGCATTCTTCGCTGGAAGAGGCTCTGGCTGCAGGGGAGTACACCTTCAAGATGGACTACTACTTTATGATGGGAGACAACAGGCACAACTCCCTCGACTCAAGGTACTGGGGCTTCGTCCCCGAAGACCACATAGTCGGAAGGCCGGTTGTGGTGTGGCTCTCTACGGACTCGGGAAAGAGATTCCCGCGCAGCATACGCTGGAAGCGCTTCCTGAAGTTCGTTTAAAAGATTATTAATAAATAAAAAACTATAATTATGGCAAAGGTTTGTCAAATAACCGGAAGAAAGAGAATGAAAGGCAACAACGTTGCCCATTCCAAGCTGCGCACCAAGCGCGACTTCTCCGTCAACCTCAAGAACAAGCGTTTCTGGTCTGAGGAGGAGAAGAGGTTCATTACCCTCAAAGTTTCCTGCAAGGGAATGAGGATCATCGAGAAGAACGGCCTCGAGGCCACTCTCCGCGATGCACAGAAGAAAGGATACGTTAACCTTGTTTAATTTTTTGAATTATGGCAAAGAAAGCAAAAGGTAACAGGGTGCAGGTCATCCTCGAGTGCACAGAGCAGAAAGCTAGCGGCGTTCCCGGAATGTCCCGCTACATCACCACCAAGAACAGGAAGAACACTCCCGAGCGTCTTGAGAGGAAGAAGTATAATCCTTTCCTCAAGAAGGTGACGGTTCATCGTGAAATCAAGTAAATTTTCAGGAGGATAAACTATGGCAAAGAAAGCCGTTGCAACATTCGCAGCAAAGGCCGGTGCTAAGAGCATGGTCAAGTGCATCCGTATGGAAAAATCTCCCAAGACCGGCGCTTATGTCTTCACAGAGCACCTCGTCGAGGAGAGTAAGGCAAAGGAATACTTCGAGAAGAAGTAATTCGTTTAACACTATATGAAAATCCGACGCTGCAAGCGCCGGATTTTTTGTATATTTGTAAGCTATGGCAATTAGCTTTTTCCAGAAGATCAGCAGGGCGATAGTCGGCCGCTCAAGGGTGGACGACGACACCCTCGACGCGATAGAGGAAGCCCTGGTCGAATCGGATATGGGAGTGGACACCACTCTCAAGGTAATCGACGCTCTAGAAGAAAGGGTGGAGAGGGACAAATATGTGAGCCGCGAAGAGCTGACCACAATGCTCCGCGATGAGATAGAGGGGCTGATGGCCGGAGCTTCCCGCAGTTTCGATATGGATGCGGCGAAGCCCTATGTCATTCTGGTAGTGGGAGTTAACGGAGTGGGGAAGACCACCACGATAGGAAAACTCGCGCGCAAGTTCGCCGCCGAGGGCCGCAAGGTGATGCTCGGCGCTGCTGACACTTTCCGCGCTGCTGCCGTGGACCAGATCTCCGTGTGGGCCGAAAGGGCCGGTGTGGATATCGTGAAGCAGCAGATGGGTTCGGACCCTGCGGCAGTCGCGTTCGACACTGTCAAATCCGCCGCCTCGAAGGGCGCGGACGTGGTGTTGATCGACACAGCTGGCCGCCTGCATAACAGGATAGATCTGATGAACGAACTTACCAAGATCCGCAATTCCGTGAGGAAGGCCGTCCCGACCGCTCCGAACGAAGTGCTTCTGGTCCTCGATGCAAGCACGGGCCAGAACGCTTTCCAGCAGGCAAAGGAGTTCGCCCGCGCGACCGACATCACGAGCCTGGCGCTCACCAAGATGGACGGCACCGCGAAAGGCGGAGTGGCTGTGGGCCTGGTGGACCAGTTCGGGATTCCCATCCGCTGGATAGGAGTGGGCGAGGGGATAGACGATATCAAGGACTTCGACAGCAAAGAGTACGTCGCGGCCCTGTTTGACGAAAATGAAATTAAATAGATATGAAGCTCAGTTACAATTGGTTAAAGGATTATCTGAAGTGTGACCTTTCGGTGCAGCAGATTGCTGAGGCGATGACGTCGATAGGCATCGAAGTGGACTCGGTTGAAGAGACGGAAGTGATAGAAGGAGGCCTCAAGGGAGTCGTGGTGGCCCACGTCCTCACCTGCGAACCGCATCCGGATTCTGACCATCTCCATATCACCACCGTGGACGACGGCGGCGCGGAGCCTGTGCAGGTCGTCTGCGGCGCGCCTAACGTGGCGGCAGGGCAGAAAGTCCTTTTCGCACAGGTGGGCGCCGTCCTCCCCGGAGACTTCAAGATCAAGAAGTCCAAGATACGCGGAGTGGAGAGCCTCGGTATGATCTGCGCTGACGACGAACTCGGTCTCAGCGATGACCATTCCGGGATCAAGATCCTTCCCGACGATGCTCCCGTGGGCACTCCCGCCAAGGATTATCTGGGCATAGAAACTCAGGCCGTCATTGAATATGAGATCACGGCGAACCGCGTGGACGCCGCCTCGCATTGGGGCGTTGCACGCGACCTGTACGCCTACCTCAAGCTGCGCGGAATCCCGTGCGAGCTGTGTAAGCCCGAGGCGGAGGCGGCGTTCGAGGCTTTGCCTCGCGAGGTCGGCGCAAGCGGTCTCACGGTGGAGGTCCCGGATCCCGACGGAGCGCCGCGCTACTGCGGCCTCACCATCCGCGGGTTGAAGGTAGGCCCGTCCCCCAAGTGGATGCAGGACAGGCTCATCGCCGTGGGCAGCCGCCCGATAAACAACATCGTGGACATATCGAACTACGTCCTCTTCGAGCTTGGCCAGCCGCTGCATACCTTCGACGCTGACAAGGTCGCCGAGGGCAGGGTTATAGTGCGTCGTGCGAAGGAGGGCGAGCCCATCCGGACGCTGGACGGCGTGGACCGTAAGCTGCGCGCGACCGATATGGTTATCGCGGACCCCCGTGGCCCTATGTGCATCGCGGGCGTGTTCGGCGGAGAAAACAGCGGCGTCACGGAGCAGACCGTGAACCTCTTCCTCGAGGGCGCGTACTTCGATCCGGGCAGCATACGCAAGACGAGCAAGAGCCAGCAGCTGCAGACCGATGCGTCGTTCCGCTTCGAGCGCGGCGCGGATCCGGAGATGGCCCTGTTCGGGCTCAAGAGAGCCGCCGTGCTCGCAATTGAGCTCGCCGGCGGAAAGGTCAGCGGCAAGCTGTTCGAGAGTTATCCCGCCCCGATCGACCGTGCCCACATAGACCTGGACTATGACCGTATCGAGGCCTTTATCGGCAAGAAGATCGGCCACGACACCATAGACACCATCCTCACTGCGCTGCAGTATGAGTTCATCTCGCGCGACGGCGCCCGCGTGACCGTGGCCGCTCCGCAGTATATGGTGGATGTCACCCGCGAGTGCGACATGGTGGAGGAAATCCTACGCATCTACGGCTACGAC
>JAFYIK010000236.1 GCA_017538685.1 Bacteroidales bacterium
GGGGGGTACGCCCCACAGTCCCCTGGGGGTGCAGGGGGATAATAGCGTTTATCGCCCAACGGAGCGAGGTGTCAACTACCAACGGTAGGTGACTCCGAGGCGGAGTTGGGTGAAGGGCCAGTCGTGGAGGCCGTGTTGGAGGAAGAAGTAGGGTTCGTAGGGGCCGAGGCGGTAGGAGAGGCGGGCTTTGAGGGTTTGGGGGGAGTCGCCGTGGCGTTCCCAGCCGGTGTAACCGGCCCATTCAGCGGAGGCGCGGAGGTCGCCGAGGGTGAGGAAGGCGCCGAGGCCGTACTGGACGGCGTCGTTCTGGCGGCCGTTGTCGGTCTGCCAGCAGAGGAAGCCGGTGGTGGCGGCGAGGCGCACGGGGCCGAAACTCTTTCCGGCAGTGAGGTCGAAGAAGTAGCCGGCGGCATCGTAGTAGCGGGCGTAGCCGTAGTTGTTGCCGCTCGCGGTCTTCAGAACGGAGCGAAGAAGCACGGATGGCTTCAGGTCGCCTTCGCTAACCAGCTGAATGTCAAGGGAAATGTACACGTCGCCGCTGTCGTGTCCGGGGTCCTTCGAGGGATCTGAGAGGATGTGGCGCGCCGCGTCCACCGTGGCGTCGGTCTGCCAGAATTCCACCACCGGCATCCACACGGTCAGCGCGGCGCGCTCTGACCAAAGGGGCAGATGCACCCGCAGGAAGGCATCGTAGGTGCGGTCGAGACCGTCGGCCAGATGACCCTGGAAATAATCGCCCGCGAGTTCCACGGTAGGGGCGGTCCCCAACTGGCCGTCGTTCATTTCCGGCACGGGGAAGGCGTTGGGCCCGAACCACAGCGGCGCGACCTCCGTCTTGGTGCCGAGGTTGGGGGCTATTACGGGCGTGCCCGCGAGTGTGCTTACGCACGAAAATAAAAGGATGGCGGTCAGCAGGCGTTTCATAGGCTATGACAGTCTGGCGATCAGCTCGTCGCCGAGGGCTTCCTTGACTTTGATGTGCTCGAGCACGGCGGTGACGAAGGTGTTGGACTCGAAATCTCCGCGGACCTGCTCGAAATCGTGCTCTTTGTCTTCTTTGCTGCCGTCCGCTCCGAAGCCGGTCATAGAGGCGAGGTTGAACTCCTTCTTCGCATCTTCGTAGAGGATGTTGTCCAGACCGATTACCGCTTCCTTCCACTTGCGGACTATATTGATCACCTGCGCGGCGGTGATGCTGCGCGGGTCGATTCCGAAGAAATCCTCGAACTGACCGTAGGCCCAGGTCCATTCGTAATTATAGTAATTACGGTGCATCTCGGCAAATTCGGCGTTGAGTTCTTCCACGGAGCGGACGGTGCCGTTTTCGATGCGGTCCAGCAGACCGTCGATCTCCGACTTGGGGGCGATCATACCGCTCGCGTCCACCCAGTAGCCGGTTCCCTTCGGGGTGTCGGGCTCCAGGGCCGCGCGGATTTGCTCGTCCGTGGCGCCGGCAGGCAGGTTCTCCAGCCGCTTGATGATGGAGTTGCCGAGGAATTTGGTGATGGCGGTGCGGTATAGGGCTATGCCCTTGACAAGGGAGCTGTTCTTGATTTTCGTGCTGTGGTAGGCGTAGACGTCCGAAAGCTCGCCCGAGGAGTACTGCAGGTTCTGGAGGAGCTTGATGCCCTTTATCATCTTCTGGATGGTGAAGGGGCTGAGGAGGTTGTAGTTGATGCTGTCCAGCCGGTCGGGGTCCTTGCGACCGTCGCGTTTGGGCCATTTCTGCGCGTCGCGGATAGTGCCCACGCTGCGGAGGTTGACGCCCGGGACGAGGTAGGTCGTGTTCTGCTGCTCGATCAGGTATGAGAACGGCAGGTTGGTGGTGTCGGAGTGTGTGACGTGGCGGCCCATCACTAGGGAGAAGGCGCCCACGCGGGCAGGCCAGAGGATGTAGGAGTCCGATGCGGTCTTGGCGCCGCGCTCGAGTATGCCCTGATGGATGGGGCCCAGCTTGTACATATGGTTGCTCTGGTTCGAGCCGCTGCCCGCGTTCATAAACGAGAACATACCCGCGATGAGCAGGGTGCTTTTGTGGTGCGTGACCGTGAAGGGGCCGGCGAAGATTGCGCAGGCCTCGCCGTTCTCGCCCTGGCAGTTGGAGAAGAAGAGCGAGTCGGACGCGCTGTAGCTGTGCCCGAAGTGGCAGCTCTGGCCGATGAAGCAACGGCAGAGGGTGGTGTTGTCCTCCACCGACGAACCGCTGCAGATGATGAAATCATCCGCGATCACACCGTGGCCTATGCAGACCGGGGCGGCGGCGTTGCTGGAGACGGTGCCGTTGCGCAGGCGGCTGACTCCGCTGACTATCGCGCAGTCGCCTATGTTCACGGCGTTGATATAACGGGTGTTGCGGATGATCGTGTGCGAACCTATGCGGCCCACGGCGCTGCGGCGGCTCTGCGCGAACGCGAGCGCGAATTCGTTCAGGCGGCCGATAAGTTGCGGACGGTGGCGGTAGATGGTCATCACGTACGCGGCCTGCGCGCTGAGGCGCTCGTGGATAAGGACTTCGCGTCCGCCGGTCTCGTTCATCACGGACACCGCCACTCCGTTTCCGAAGGTGGATTCGCCGTCCACGAACATCAGGTCCACGTTCTCGATGCACGACTCGTCGCCGATTTCATAGTTGGAAATGAAGTTCGAGACGTTCTCGATGAGGCAGTTGTCGCCTATTGTGACGTTATTTAGCGTCGCGTTCCTGATTCCCGCGGGCTTCGACACTCCGCCCGGCAGGGCGTAATCCTTGTCGAAGCGCCCGAGCCTTATCGTGCCCTGGAAATCGACGTTCTTGAAGCGTTTGGTGTCCAGTGGGGCGTCTGCGATTTCTATTTTCGACCAGTCGCGCGAGGTGCAACCTGCCGCTTCGAGGGCGAGTATCTCTTGAGGGGTGAGGGGTCTATATTGCATTTTGTCGTTGTCTTTTGAGCGGCAAAGATAGGAATAATTATAAATGTATGCGATGGACTATTTTTCCGGAGCCTTCGCGTATCCAGGTGTCCAGGCGTTTGGAGTTCTTGTGAAGGACGATGATGCGGGCGCCTTTGGGGAGATGGTTGTACTCGCCGTCGGAGCCGGAGTAGCGGCCGTAAGCGAGGAGGACTCCGTCGTGATTCACGGCGTAGTCGTTGTCGTGGTCGTGGCCGCAGAAGGTGGCGATGAAGCCGGTTTCCTTCATCGCGTCGAACATACCCGGGTTGTGCTTGCCGCAGCAGACGGGTTCGCCGAAGGTGCCGATATGGCCGGTGGTGTCGGCGTACTCGGGGAAGGGGATGTGGAAGAAAGCGACGCTTGGAGTGTCGGGGTGTTTGCCGGCAGTTTCGCGGACCCATTGGACCTGCTCGTCGGTGAACCAGGCGTAGCTGAAGTTGGAGTAGTCGACAGGGTCGGTGGAGTAGGCGTGGGAGTCCAGGAAGAAGAGGTGCCAGTTGAATATCGGGATTTCGAGGTCGGCGAGGGAACCGTCGGGGCCGAGGGTGTTGAGGGTGTGCTTGCAGCTGACGATAATCTGCGCGAGCTGCTGCCTGGTGAAGCCGTGCTCGTGGTCGTGGTTGCCGTAGACGATTATCCAGGGCTTTGCGTAAGAGTCGAGTTTATTCACGATTATCTGCATCAGGGTGTCGGCGGGGGTGGAGTAGACGAGGTCGCCGGTGACGGTGATAAGGTCCGGATTCTCCCACTTGACGATGTCGTCCATCCGGGTAAAGACATCTTCCACCTGATCGGGATGGAATAGTTGGAGATGGAGGTCGGTCAGTTGCAAAATCTTGTATGAGTTCTGGCAACTGGCAAGCAGCAGAATACTGGTAATAATGGCAAGATGTTTCATACTGCGAAGTTAACAAAATCATAAATGATTTGTTAATCAAGATTATTTTTCGTAAATTTGAGAGTTGAATTGCGGGGTATCTTTTCCGTGATTCGAGTCTGCGCCTTCAGGGATGTGACAGGCGGCAGCGAAGCTGTGCAATTAACTGTAATTCTAACCAATATGAGGAAATTCGACGACCTTAAAATCGCGGTGGCCGGTACAGGCTACGTGGGACTCTCAATCGCTACACTTCTTGCTCAAAAGCACGAGGTGAAGGCTGCGGATGTTATCCCGGAAAAGGTCGAAAAGATCAATAACCATATCTCACCCATTCAGGACGAGTACATCGAGAAGTATCTGGCAGAGAAACCGCTTAAACTAGAAGCTACTCTCGATGGAAGGTCGGCTTATTCCGATGCCGACTTCGTGGTAATAGCGGCTCCCACCAATTACGACCCGAAAAAGAACTTCTTCGACACCACTCACGTCGAGGAGGTGATTGAACTTGTGCTCGAGGTGAATCCCAATGCCGTGATGGTAATCAAGAGTACCGTTCCGGTTGGATATACCAAGAGCGTGCGCGAGAAGTTCTCATATCGCGAGAGGCTTGCGGACGGTTCGTTCAAGGTGGTGGTTCCGAATATCATCTTTGCTCCGGAGTTTTTGAGGGAGAGCAAGGCCTTGTATGACAACCTGTATCCCAGCCGCATTATCGTTGGTTATGATGAGCCTGCACTAGAAGAGGCTGCCCATACTTTCGCTTCACTGATTGCCGAAGGTGCAATCAAGACCGACGTGCCCGTGCTGTTTATGGGCTCTACCGAGGCCGAGGCGGTGAAGTTGTTCGCGAACACTTATCTTGCTCTGCGCGTTTCTTACTTCAATGAGTTGGATACTTATGCCGAGATGAAAGGCCTTGATACGCAGGAGATTATCGAGGGCGTTTGCCTGGATCCGCGTATTGGCTCGCACTACAACAATCCTTCGTTCGGATACGGTGGATACTGTCTGCCAAAGGACACCAAACAGCTTCTTGCGAATTTCAACGACGTCCCCGAGAACCTTATCAAGGCTATCGTGGATTCAAACAAGACCCGTAAGGACTTCATCGCAGACCGAGTGCTGGACCGAGCAGGTTATTACAGTTACACCGGAGTGAATGCCTATGCCGCCGCCGAAGAAAAGGAGGTCGTCATAGGCGTTTTCCGTCTTACGATGAAGAGCAACTCCGACAACTTCAGGCAGAGTGCTATTCAAGGCATTATGAAGCGCATCAAGGCGAAAGGCGCGAAGGTGATTATCTATGAGCCCACGCTTGAAGACGGTATCACTTTCTTCGGTTCGAAGATAGTCAATGACCTTGAGGCATTTAAGGCGCAATCAGATGCGATTATTGCAAACAGGTACGACTCCGTTTTGGACGATGTCCAGGACAAGGTCTACACAAGAGATATTTTCAAACGCGACTAATGAAACGACTGTCCCTATTCTTCCTTTCTGTTTTGATGCTCGTGAGTTGCGGTGATCCGCAACTCTGGCAGGCTGCTATCGGTGAACCAATTATTCCGGTCCACGGAGATACCAGCGGCTTGGTGCTGACTGACTATCTGCCTGGCGTGGATACGACAAAGCTCCCGGAGGCGAAGATTATCGGGGATGGCGGGATAGGCGTGGTCCAATTCGGGCCGGTCGCGATTCCTATCGTTCCGAACCTGCCTGTTGTGCAAGGGCTGACGACTGCAGGAATTGAGGATGGTCGTATTCTTTTAAAGGCGGACCGCGAGTGCGAGTACCACGTCTTCGTGCAGAACATTCTGTTCGATCAGGCTCTGCAGGACGGCGCGATTGTTCTCAAGCGCTTGCCTAGGCTGCGCGGCCGCAGCTATCTGCGTGTTTTCGCCTCGGACGGGAATGTTGTGATGAACGATCTGCTGATTCCGCTCCAGAACGGCAAGCCTGTTGTTTGTGCTGATTTGCTGAACAGGCACGACCAGCAGGCGCAGGTTCTTTATAGCGTGTTGGTGGACCGCTTCTATGACGGCAATCCCGCCAACGATGCTCCGCTGAACAGGCCGGATGTGGATCCTCGCGTGGACTATCAGGGTGGCGATCTCAAGGGCATCACGCTGAAGATCGAGGAAGGTTTCTTCGACTCGCTCGGCGTGAACACGATCTGGATTTCGCCGATTACTCAAAACCCTGAGGATGCGTGGGGCGAGTACCCGGATCCGAAGACGAAGTTCTCGGGCTACCACGGCTATTGGCCGATTTACAATACCCGGATTGATCACCGTATGGGCACGGACGCTGAGCTGCGTGAGTTGCTCCGCACCGCCCACGAGCACGATATCAACGTCATCCTGGACTATGTGGCGAACCATATGCACATCAACTCGCCGACTCTGAAGGAACACCCGGATTGGATTACGGACAGCCTTCTGGCAGACGGCAGGCGCAATTTCGAGCTTTGGGACGAGGCGAGGCTGACTACCTGGTTCGACAAGCATATCCCCACTCTCGACCTTGAGCGCGAGGATATTTGCGAAGCAATGACGGACACGGCCCTGTTCTGGCTCGAGAACTATGATTTCGACGGTTACAGGCACGACGCCTGCAAACATATACCGCTGAACTATTGGCGTATGTTCACCCGCAAGATGAAGACCCGCTTCCCGAACCGCGCGCTCTGGATGATAGGGGAGACCTACGGTTCCAACGAGCTGGTGAGTTCGTACGTGAAGACCGGAATGCTGAACGCCCAGTTCGATTTCGGTGTGTATCACACCGCAGCGGATGTGCTTGGCAAGCCTGGCGAGTCGATGAGGCGTCTGGCTGCGACTATCGATGAGTCGCTAGCCGTGTATGGGGCGCATCACACTATGGGCAACATCTCCGGCAACCACGATAAGACTCGTTTCATCTCCCTTGCCGGCGGAGCGGTAAGATGGGATGAGGACGGAAAGGAAGCCGGATGGCATCGTCAGATTGGCGTTACCGCTTCCCAGGATCCCGAGCGTGAGATGATTGCTTTCAAGAAAGCTCTGCTACTGGAGGTCTTGAACCTTACCATCCCGGGCGTGCCCTGCATTTACCAAGGCGACGAATATGGTCAGCCCGGCGGCAACGACCCGGACAACCGCAGGATGATGAGGTTCAGTGGGTTGAATGAGAATGAGCAGTGGCTTAAAAACGAAGTAGAGCGCCTGATTCATCTGCGCAGGTCTTGTATGCCCCTTCTTTACGGAGACTACAAGTTACTTTATGCAGATGACGACGCTCTGGTTTTCAGTAGGTCATATCTTGGGGAGGTGGTGACCGTGGGGCTGAATAACAGTCCCAGAACCGCCAAGATTGAAACAGGCGGTGGAATGATTGAGATAGAACCATACGGTTTTACAATCAATTAGAATTCGACAGTTACGCCCTCGAGCATATCGGGGTCCACTAAGAGACCACTTACCGAGGTGCTTGCGGAATACATCGATCCACGAAGCAAAGTCTGGCGGTTACGTTTGAACGGAACATCGTGGACGGTAGTGGAGAAGAGAACTTCCTGATCTTCGTTGAGAGTTTCGATGGTGACATCCATCGTTTGCTCGTCGGAAGCAAGGAAGAACAGTGTGAGAGAATTTGAAACAGAGCCCGTAGCGGCAGAAACGCCCACTGTGTTGGAGAATCCGGAGTTGACGGTAGCCAGGCCCGTGGTGGGGTTGAACGCCCTTCCTCCCTTACTGAGGGTCATTCGAACTTTGGTCAC
>JAFYIK010000237.1 GCA_017538685.1 Bacteroidales bacterium
ATAAGTACGGGCCGCACATTTTCCATACTTCAAACAAGGATGTTTGGGATTTCGTGAACAGTCTGGTGCCGTTCAACGACTTCGTCAATTCCCCTCTCGCCTGTTACAAGGGCAAGCGCTACAACCTGCCTTTCAATATGAACACTTTCCATCAGCTGTGGGGAGTGGACACCCCGGAGGAGGCGAAGGCGATAATCGACAAGCAGCGGGCTGAATATGCGGGCATCGAAGAGCCGAAGAACCTGGAAGAGCAGGCGCTCAAACTCGCCGGCCGCGACATTTACGAAACGCTCGTCAAAGGCTATTCGGAGAAACAATGGGGTATGAAGGCAACGGAAATCCCGGCCTTCGTTATCCGCCGACTCCCCTTCCGCTTCGAGTACAACAACAACTATTTCAACGACACTTATCAAGGTATTCCGATAGGCGGTTATACCAAACTGTTTGAACGCCTTCTGGATGGCATTGAAGTTAAACTGAATACCGACTATTTCAGCAACCGCGAGTATTTCGACAGCCTGGCAGAGCGCATCGTCTACACCGGCCGCATAGACGAATTCTTCGACTTCAAGCTAGGCGAACTGGACTTCCGCTCGCTGCGCTTCGAGCATAAAGTACTGGATGGCGTCAAGGATTTCCAGGGCAACGCCGTGGTCAACTACACTGAGGCCGAGGTGCCTTACACCCGCATCATCGAGCACAAACATTTCGAGTTCGGCCAGCAGCCGGACACTGTAATCACCTACGAGTACTCCCGCAAATGGGAAAAAGGCGCAGCGCCTTATTATCCGATAAACAACGACCGCAACAACGCCTTGTACGCGCAGTATGCCGAACTTGCAAAACAGACACCCAACGTCCTGTTCGGCGGCCGCCTCGCCGAGTACAAGTACTACGACATGCACCAGATAGTGGAGAAAGTCTTATCTTTGGAGGTATGAAGCTTCTTTCCATAATAATCCCCACCTACAATATGGAGGCGCTGCTGCCGCGGTGCCTGGAATCGCTGCTGGTGCCGCAAACGCTGGAAAGGCTCGAGGCTATAGTGGTCAACGACGGGAGCAAGGACGGCTCGCTGAAAGTGGCCGAGGACTTCAGGAAGCGTTTTCCAGACACGGTGACGGTGATAGACAAGCCCAACGGCAACTACGGCTCGACCATCAACGCCGCGCTACCGGTAGCGAAGGGAAAGTACGTGAAGATTCTGGACTCCGACGATTGGTTTGATACCGAAGCGCTGATTCAGTTCCTGGACACCCTGCAGTCGGTGGACACGGATATGGTGATCACGCACTTCAACGTGCTGAAAGAGGACGGCTCCCGTGAGGTAACCAAATATAACGTCTACGGCAAAGAGCCCTACGAGTACGGAAAGGCCTACGAGCTGGACAACGTCCTGAAGGACGGCTATATCCGTTTCTTCCTGATGCACGCGCTGACCTACAAAACAGCACTGCTGCGCCAGATGGACTACCGTCAGACGGAGGGCATTTCCTACACCGATACGGAATGGGCCTGCTATCCCGTATTCCGCGCCAAGGATATCACTTTCCTTGATATCAATCTTTACCAGTATAATCTGGCCCGCGAGGGACAGACTATGGACCCGAAGGTCATCGCCAGAAGCCTTGGCCAGATGGAGAAGATGACCCGCCAGCTGCTGGCTTTCTTCAGCGCCCAGGATCTCAGTGAGCTCTCAGAAGCGAGATTGCTATGGCTTCGCCAGTACTACACCAACCGCGTCAGAATACTGTACAAGTGCCACCTGTTGGATATCCCACGCGACCAGTTCGACGCAGCGCACTTCACGGAGCTTGAGGTAGAACTCAGCACCGCCTGCGACAAACTTGGCCTCGGTCCCGTGCGCCTGTACCCGGAGAATAAGCTTATCCGTGCCGACGCCCTACGCTACTGGCATAAACACCACCGTCGCTGGCCCCGCTGGTTCGAGGGCCTCAACCACGGGCTGGACCGCCTAATGAAGTGGCTGTTTATCCGCATCTTTAAAAGATAGCCTATGATTTCAGTTATAATCTGCACCTACAACAGGGAACGTTACATAGGAGAAGCCCTAAAACGGGTGGCCAAGACAAAGTACCGGGAATATGAAATAATCCTGGTGGACAACAACAGCACCGACGGTACCGCGCAGATAGTAAAAGATTTCATAAAGGCCAATCCGGGGGTTCCAATCAAGTACTTCCTTGAGACGAAGCAGGGTCTCTCCAATGCCCGCAACCGCGGAATGGAAGAGGCGAATGGCGATGTTTTCGTCTTCCTGGACGACGATTCACTGGTGCAGGGCGACTACCTTAAGACCCTTGACGACTACCTTACCCTCAACCCTCAGGCGGACGCGTTCGGCGGACGTATCGAACCGCTTTTCGATGAATGCCCGCGCCCGAAGTGGCTGTGCCGCTGGAGTATGGGCTGGGTATCGGCGCTCGATATGGGCGATTCGGTCCGCGAGTTTGAAGGCAAAGCCTTCCCCATAGGGGCGAATATGGGCGTACGCAGGGCCATAGCCGAAAAGGCAGGGCCGTTCAATCCGGACCTTGGGCGCAAGGGCGGGAATATGGACGCCGGCGAGGAAAAGGATATGTTCAGGCGCATCCGCGCTGCCGGCGGCACGATCTGGTACTTCCCCGAGCTCCGTGTCCAGCACGTCATTCCTGAAAAGCGCACCACGCTCGAGTACGTGGACCGCTTTGCGGACGGGGTGGGAATCAGCGAGCGCAGGCGCACGAAGGCCGACGGCACATACACAAAACGGCTCCTTTCGGAAGCCGTCAAGTGGTGCGGGACTATCGTCCTGTTCTTCTGGTATCTTATAACTTTCCGCCCAGTCTGCGGAGCCACTCTGGTCCGATTCCGCGCTCACGTAACGCGCAAGCTGTTATCATCAGAATAATCAGCAGATACATCAGCGCCTGGCAGGCGGCATTCACCTTGTAACCCTTAAAGATCGAATCCGGGCGGAATTCGAAGACGATTTCGTGTTCGCCGGCGGGGATGTTCAGGGCGCGGAGCGTGTAGTCCGCCCTGAAATGCACGGCCGGCTCGCCGTCGATGTAGGCCTTCCAGCCGTACTTGTAGTAGATTTCCGAGAAGACCGCAGTCTTTTCAGCACTGACCGAAGCAGCATATGTCAGACGGTCGGGGGCATAGGACGTAAGCTCAATCGAGCCTGCGGCGTTATTCGCAGGCAGCACGAACGAAGCGAACTGTGCGTCGGTCACAGCCTGCCTGCTCAGATCAAGCGTGTTCAGCGCATCGCTTTCTTCGCGCGCGCCGGGAGCCGTCACGACCTCATCCACGAACCAGGCGTTGCCATAGCGGGCCGGATTCACCACCGGCACG
>JAFYIK010000238.1 GCA_017538685.1 Bacteroidales bacterium
ATGACTATTCCTATGGTATGCAGTTTCATATTACTTCCCCTCCGTTACAAGTTTGATGAATATGTCGTTCATTCTGGGCATCAGCTCTTTGTAGGAGTTGATGGTGACACCCTTTGCCAGATAGGTCTCGAGCGTCATCGCTCCGTCCGTCTCGCGCGGCAGGACCTCGGTGTGGCGGCCGTCTGCATCGGTGTAAACAAGCTCGATGTTGTTGTTGCCATACTTGCGGCGGATTTCATCCACGCCACCGGTAATGACGAGCTGCGCCTTGTTGATGAGGGCGATGTTGTCGCAAAGCTCCTCCACGCTCTCCATATTGTGGGTGGAAAGGATAATGGTCGCACCTTCATCCTTAAGCCTGAGGATTTCCTTGCGGATAAGGTCCGCATTGACCGGATCGAAGCCGGAGAACGGCTCGTCCAGTATCATAAGCTTCGGTTTGTGCACCACCGTGGTGATGAACTGGAGCTTCTGGGCCATACCCTTCGAGAGTTCCTCCACCTTCTTATCCCACCAACCCTGGATCTCGAAGCGGACGAACCACTTCTTGAGTTCGTGCTGGGCGTCGGCCGTGCTCATACCCTTGAGCTGCGCAAGGTACATCGCCTGGTCGCCGACCTTCATCTTGCGGTAAAGGCCGCGCTCCTCGGGCATATAGCCTATCTTCTCCACATCGTTCTGGGTGATCTTTCGCCCCTGGAAATAAACATCTCCTGAGGTGGGAATGGTAATGCGGTTGATAATGCGGATGAGGGTGGTCTTACCTGCCCCGTTAGGGCCCAGAAGGCCGAAAATACCTCCCTCGGGGATGTCCAGGCTCACGTTGTCCAGAGCCACCTTCTCCCCGAAGGTCTTCGTTACATTCTTGATTTCTATGATTGCCATTATTCTAACCAATAATTATATCGCGTAAAGATACAAATTATTATATTTGTATGAAATGGCAAAGACTGGAATTAATGTCGCTTCTCAGTGTCGTGAACTGATCGCCGATATCAAGGCAGGTCAGTTCAAGTCCGTCTATCTCCTGATGGGCGAGGAAGCGTACTATCCGGATCTTGTCTGCCAGGCGATTATCGACAACTGCATAGACGAATTCTCGAAGGACTTCAACGAAACTATATGCTACGGCGCGGACGTCACCGCCGACCAGGTAATCTCAGCAGCCCGCCAGTTCCCTATGATGTCCGACAGGGTGCTGGTGGTCGTGCGCGAAGCTCAGCTGATGAAGACCCTGGAGCAGCTCAGCCTTTACTGCAAGGAGCCCCTTGAGAGCACGGTGCTCGTGATTCTGATGCACGGCGCGTCGGCCGACAAGCGCAAGGCGCTCTACAAAGAAGCGCAGGCCAACGGCGTGGTGGTGGACAGCCAGCCCGTCAGGGACTACGAAATCCCCTCCTGGATCACGGCCTACTATGAATCGCGCGGGCTGAAGATAGACCCGGACGCCGCCGCCCTGCTGGGCGAATCGGTGGGCAGCAACCTTTCGACCATAGTCCTGGAGACCGACAAACTTCTGAAGGCCCTGCCGGAAGGCACCACCCGCATCAGCGCGGACGACATAGAGAAGAATGTGGGAGTCTCGCGCCAGTTCACCATCTTCGAGCTGAACAAGGAGCTCTCGGCCCGCAATGCGCCGAAGGCGCTGAAGATCGCGGCGCACATAGGCAACGGCGCGCGGTTCGCCCTTCCTTCTGCGGTCAGCGCCCTGTATACCGAATTCAACCGCATCCTCCGCTATGGAGCGCTGCTCCAGCGCGGCCCGTACCCCTCGCAGGAAGACAAAGCCCGTGCGCTGGCGGGGGTGAATCCCTACTTCTACCGCCAGTACGACCAGGCCGTCCGGAATTATCCGGTGCCGAAAGCAATGAAGATTATTTCGCTGCTCTGCGAGTACGATTACCTCGGCAAGGGCGGAGACGGCAGCGCCGCCACCGATCCGGGAGAGCTTTTGGTCGAGCTCACCGCCAAGATACTCAGCATCTAGACTTCGCTGACGTAGTCCCTGTCCACATACCAGAGGTAGCCCCTGACGACTTTGTAGCCCATCGCTTTGTAGGAAGCGACGTACTCCTGCACCTGACCCACGTACGAATTCTTCTCGGAGGCGAACTTATAGTCCACTATCTCCACAGATCCGTCGTCTTTCAGCACGACACGGTCCGGACGCTTGTACTCTCCGGAAGGCGTGATTAGATCCCTCTCGTTCAGGAGCTTGGCTTTATCGCCGGGGAACCAGCCGCGCGGGGCGACATAGTCTATGGCGCCTGCGAGCATAGCCTCCGCTTCGCGGCCCTCTTCAGCAGAAAGCAGGCCGTCTTCCACGGCCCTCCGGACCGACGCCGGGAGGTCCTCCGGACCCACGACCGTCTCGAGTATGCCGTGCAGCACCGTGCCCCTTATCCTGCGCGACGCCGAAACTCCCGTCTCCCCTTCCGGATCGAAGAAATCCGACGAATCCGTCTTTATGAGCACCTGCGCGCGGGCGCTGGGCACGGCCTTCCCGAGGGGGTAGAACTTCAGTTCCACGTCGGAGACGGGCGGCATAGGCTTTTTCCAGGAGGCCTCTTCAGGCTCGGCCTTGGGAGATAAGGTGCCGAACACATAGTGTTCCCCGTCTTTCACGAAACCTGAGGATGTGTCGTTGCAATACTGGTACAAAGCGCTGCCGAAGCCCGAAAAGCTAACCCACGGCGAGTCCGCCGCACGTTCGCGCTTTTCGGAGGAGGGCAGCACCCCGATTATGTGCATAGCCTGCGAGGCCCTGGTGGTGGCGACATACCACACATTCGCTTCGTCGATATAACTCAGGCGAAGTTCGCGGAGATAATTGTCTGCGAATAGAGTTTTCAGAGACGTAGCACTCAAGCCAGTGTTATAGAGGGCCGGCGCGACATCCTCGAAAGGAGTGCCTTCCGTGTCAAGTTTTTCCCAGAACTTCGCGAAGCTGCCGATCCAGTTTTCGGTTCGCTGGAGCGGCAGGATAACACAGGGATAATCCAGGCCCTTGACCGAATGGATGGTGATTACGGTTATGGCATCCGTGCCTTCCGGCGAAGCGATACTCCGTTTCATACCGTCTTCCGCCCAATACTCGAGGAAAGAATGGAGGGAATTGCCGTTTCTGGAGGCGAAGTCCCTGACAAGGTCCATAAAAGCCAGGACGTAGAGGGTGTCGGCATTCACCTCCTCGGGAGGGAGTGCGGCCAACAGGCTTTCACACAGATCTACCAGCGACTTGCAGGGATCCACCGCCGAAGGATCGAACTCCCCGGCGTAGAAGGTGTTGATCTTGTCTTCCGGATTGTCGATTTTGTAGAGCCTGGAAACCAAGGTCCTGACGGTCCGGCCGCTGCAGATTCTGAGAGAATCGCTGGTTATAACGTGGCGGCCCATCGCCGTAAGGAGAGTAGCCACTTCCTGACCAATTGCGTTTGTCCTCACAATAACGGCAATATCCTTCGGCGCGAAGCCCCTTTCCTCTGCCTCGAGCACAGCGGAGATTGCCTGGGAGCAGAGCTCTTTAGAGTCGCAGAAAGTCACTTCCACGCTTCCGGGAACCGCTATCTTTTTCTTCGCATTCTGCTTGACATCGGAATAGATATCCGACACCGGTCTCGCTGCCGCCTCTTTCGCCGCTTCGCTGCCGGCCAGTTCCGCTCCGAGCTGGGCATCCATCTTCTCAGCCCACGTTTTGTAGAAGGCATTGTTGAATTCGACTATCTTCGGAGCGCTGCGCCAGTTGTCCTCCAGAGGATTGGAGACGGTCCTGTCCAGTTCGGTATGCACTCTGGTGTCGAGTATGTCCCAGTTGGCGTTCCTCCAGCGGTAGATGCTCTGTTTGACATCTCCGACTATGAGGTTGTAGCAACCTTCGGATATGCTGTTCTGAAGCAAAGGCTTGAAATTCTCCCACTGGGTAAGGGATGTGTCCTGGAACTCGTCGAGGAGGAAATGGTGATAACGCACCCCCACCTTTTCGTAGATAAAAGGAGCTTCGGAGCCGGCTATTATGTCGCGGAGTATGGAATTGGTATCGTCCAGACTCAGCACGTTCTTTTCCTTCAGCAGGGCCTTGAACTCCCTGTCAAGCGCATCCGCCACGTGGAAGACTGCGATTTGGCCCCGGAGTATTCTGGCCGTGTTGTAGTGGATCAGCCGCTCGCCGCCCAGGGCGTAAACGTGGGATGTCACGCCGCCGTCGGCATTATTCTTCCAGAATTTTTGTTCCTTTTTCGTGAACAGATTTCCGAATCCGTCCGCCCCTTTCTCCTTTATCGACTTCAATGAGTTAATGATGGAGTCGGCATTCTTGAGTTTTGTCGCCGCTTCTGCCGCTGCCAGATCGAGCTCCGCCGCTTTCTTGACGTCCGCGTTGTACTTATCGCAGATCTTCGTGCAGATATCCTTAAGTTTCCTCAGGTTCTCTGCCGAGAAAGCCTTTTCTTTGTCCAGGGGCAAGGCCTCGGCTTTGTCGCGGTAAGACTCGGACATATAGCCGTCGGCGAAAGCACTCAAAGTGTCGCTCAGGTTGTAGGATTCACCCTGGGTGATGCTTTCCACAGAATTGGAGGACAGCCAGTCCAGCAGGTCCGCATCCGCTTCGGACAAGGAATCCAGCACGCGGTCCACCGTCTCCGAGACCAGCGAATCACGGTCCAGTTCCACCTGGTATTCGGCAAACTGCCCCACTTCCCTTGCAAAAGAGCGCAGAACTTTCTGGAAGAAACGGTCGATTGTGCTGACTGAGAAAGCGCTGTAGTCCGAAAGTATATCGGTCAATGCCTTCCTGCACTCCGCCTGAAGCTCTTCTTCCGAGCTGATGCCGCATTGATCCATCAGGTAGTCCTTATACTTGGACTTGCCGGGGAAACGGGCCAGGGTGTCCAGGGAGTCGATTATCCTCGATTTCATCTCCCCCGTCGCTTTGTTGGTGAAAGTGACGGCCAGGATATGACGGTAGGGTTTCTCGTACTTCTTACGGTTATCCAGGAGCAGGCGTATGTATTCCCTGGCAAGCGAATAGGTCTTGCCGGAACCGGCGGAAGCCTTCATAACCTCCACACAATTTGTTCTCTCTTCCTTCGTCATTTTTTCAACTCCCTTCCGCAAATAACTCTGAAATCACAGAATTTACAGGATATGCTTTTTTTATCCGCTTTCTTGAATCCCTTGGACGGATCCTCCATCTCATTTAACTTCTCCTGCAGTTTCGCTTCGACTTCTTGATTGAAGCCATCTTCCTGTCCCCATATCTTGACAGCGTCTGTGAAGAAATCGCTCATCGCATACATCGAGTTGCTGACGGGCTTGCCGGCGAAGCGACTGTCGTTTTCGGTCAGGCGGTCATAGATGAAGAACTGAAGCGCTGCTTTGTTGGCATAGGCATCACTGCCGAAGATAGCGCCTGCTTTCAGCTTGGTGGAGAGAACATCCTGGTGGTCGCTGCCGGTTTTGTAGTCCACAACCCTCACTGTCCCGTCTTCGAAGGAATCTATCCTGTCCACGTAGCCGTGGAACTGATGCCCGCATATCTCGACCGGTCCCAAGTACTCCTCCAGGCCAAGTATCGTCAGAGAGGATCTATGGCCCATAAGCTCCAGATCGCGCTTTATCACCTGCTGGACATATTTTACAATAATGTCTGCGGTCACGAGGTCGCGCCCGCTCACTTCCACGCTCTTGAGTTCGTGGCGGATAAGGGAAAAGACCTTTCGTTTGATGTCCTTATCGCGCTTCTGCCAGTCCAGAAGATACTCTTTGGTGATGGTGCCTGTGTAGCCTGCATATTTATTGTTGCGCTTGTCGAAAGGCTCGTCAGACTTCATCATCTCCTCACCCATATAGAGCGCGTGAAGGGTATCGTGGCATATAGTGCCCAAAAGTCCGGAATCCAGGGACTCTTTCACTTCTTCCTCGGCCTTCAGGTCCTGTACCACCTGATAGTAGAACTTGGCCTGGCAGTCCAGATAGGAATGGAAGGAACTCGCCGAGAAACGATGCTTCTTTATCTTCTCGATGTCCCCGGGTGTCTTGGGCAATTCGTCCACATCTTCGGAATGGGACACATCAGCCTGTGCAATCGACTCGTCGAAGATGCATTTACCGTCGCCCAGATAGCGGAGCTGCTTGGCATAGCGGCTTTCCTCGCCCGTGTTAAGGCCGTCCGTCCTTGAGTCGTAGAGCATCCAGACATTTTCGGCCCGGACGATCATCCTGTAGAAATAGTAGGACCAGACCTTCTCCTGACGCTCGTAAGTGGGAAGTCCGAAGGCGAGGCGTATCTCGGGTGGAATAAAGGAGGCGGAAGAACTGATGCGGGGGAACATACCCTCGTTCGCATTCAGGATTACTATATGTTTGAAATCGAGAGCGCGCGTCTCAAGCGGGCCCATAACCTGCAGGCCGCCGAGCGGTTCGCCCTCGAAGGGGATGCTCTCGCCAGCTATTATCTGATCCAGAAGATGCATCCACGAGCGCGGCATTATCGGCAGGTCCATATCGCGAAGTCGCACCACGGCGCAGTAGTAGCGCTTCGCGAAATCCAGCTGGATGGCGTCGCCGTCCGGGAGGCCGCGAAGGATGGTCGCGAGAGTCTGCGTAAGGCCTGTCAGATATTCAGCAAGTTCAGCGTTCCGCCCCGCATCCGCGAGGGCGGGCTCCTTCACCACCGGTTTGAAAATGGCTCCGAGCACCTGGCCGTCGCCGAAATCAGCCTGAGGAATGTAGAATTTCGCCGCTTGCACTATCTCCCCAACCTTCTTCTTTTCCTCTTCGCTGAGAACAGACTGGACTATCGCGGATGAAACCACGTCCTTCACAGTCTTGTGGTAGAAATACCACTGTCCGTCCTTAAGGCGCAGATGCATCTGGAGTTCGAACACGTCCTTCATAAGCGAAGCCCATTCGCTCGAGCCCATAGGAAAGCCCATAGTCACGTTCACCTTTTCCCCGTTCTGAGGAAGGCTGTTGAGCACAGGCATCAGCATAGTCTCATCTGCAAGGACCACGGCGAAATCGAGCCCACGCTCGGCAGCAGGCACTTTCCCGATGAGGTCGGGCAGCAGCTTGGCCTGGCCGGTCGCAGACGGCACCTTGACGATATGCACTTTCGGCACGGAGCCGCCCGTCTCCGGGGTGAATGCGTTCGGGAACGATTGTATGTTTTCCTTGATGAATTCGCCTTCGTAGTCCCAGCAGAAGTCTGCCAGGCCGGCGCTCCGGAACTTTTTCAGGACTTCCTTCTCGCATTCGTTGAGGGCGTTGAGTCCCACGAACACGCACATTCGTATTTCAGGGTAGGCCTCTGCCAGAACGGATGCCGCAGGAGTGTCTGCAAGCTTGTCCGCGAGATCGCGGTATATCATACCCTCATAGGCCATACCTTTCCCGCGCAGGCTCTGCCGGAAGTCATTGTACAGAGGATAGAGGATGCTCCATATCTGAAGGAAGTTTTCCTTTACGTCTTTGTTGGGATTGCCTGTGTGCGGAACGTTCTCGAAGTGCTTTGCGAGATTCTTTATCGCTTCCAGCTGCCTGGGGTCCGCATATTCGAAATTATCCTGGATAGCCTTCAGGTCCGCGATGTTGGCGAAAAGCCCCTTCGCGTCCACCTTATACTTGTCCACATCACCGAAATCGGCGAGCAGGACGTCGCCCCAGTAGATGAAATCGTCCAGGCTTTCCGCCTTGGGATTCAGCTTCTTATAGCACTCGTAGAGTTCCAGCAGCAGCGAAATCCTCTCGGACGCGGCGGAGCCGGTCAGGGTGCAGAAGAAATCGTTGATGGTAGTCAGCCTCGGGGCGAGCATAGCCTTTCCGTCGGCCTTTACGAGGTCGCAGAGATGCTTGCGGAAAAAAGCCATCGAGCGGCGGTTCGGGAAGATGAATATCTTCTCCCCGAGACCGTCCTGCCGATAGTAATGGAGAGCTACCTGTCTGAGAAACGGATTCATTATTCTGTGGCTTCAGGAAGGACTTTACCGGGAGTAAGTTTCACGCCTGCGTCGATAACCTCCTGGGCGGCTTTGACTATGCTCTGGCGGCCGCCTGAGAGGCGTGCGGTGTTCTCTTCGAAGAGTTTGGACACGCGGTCGATGGCATTCCCCACCTCCGCGTTCTTCTCGCAGAACAGGGCCACACGGTCCACCATCTTCTGGGCGCCGGCGACAATGTCCGCCATATTGTCCAGCTGGTCTTTCTGCACCCACGCGCTGCGGATGAGGCGGAGGAACGGAATGAGTGTTTCCTCGGTGGTGATGAGCACATTCTGCTTGAAGGCCTTGGCGAAGATGTCCGGATCCTCCATCTTGGCGAGCTGGTACGCGCCGTAGTTGGGAATGAACATAATCACGTACTCGAGGGTAGTGCGGCCTTCCACATACTTCTGGTATTCCTTGCTTGTGAGCTCGGCGATATGAGAGAGAATCGACTCCAGATTACGCTTGGCTGCGTCCTTGCGCTGCTCGTCGGTCTCCGCGGAGTAGTAATCCGCGAGGGCGGTGAGGGATACCTTCGAATCAAGAAGGACGTCGGTATTGTCAGGGAAATGGAGGGCGAAGTCCGGACGCATCTTGCGGCCGGTTTCCTCGTTCTGGATTATGTTGCCCTTGCGGTCGCGCAGGTAGAACTCGGCATCGTAGTCCCTTCCGGCCTGAAGGCCTTCCTTCTGGAGGATATTCTCGAGGATGGTCTCGCCGAAGATGCCCTGCATCTTGTTCTGGCCCTTGAGGGCCTTGGCGAGGTCGTCGGCCTGGTTGCCTATGGATTCCGTCTGCTTGCGGAGGTTGCTGACGGTCTCGTCGAACTTGGTCTTGATGCTGGCGCTGTCTTCAGCGTGGGCCTTTTTCTGCGCGTCGAAGGCCTCCTTCATCTCCTTTATATTCTTGTCCAGACCGTCCGTGATGTTCTTTATGGTCTCGGCCGCCTCTTTCTTGATAGACTCTTCGCGGGCCTTCATACGCTTCTCGTTCTCGAGGGCGAGTTCGTTCTTGGTGGCCTCGATAACGGCCTTCTGGTTCTCCTTCAGGTCCGTGAGTGTCTTGTCGTAGACCTGCGCTTCGTGTTCGCGCAGTGTCTTCTCCGAATTGAGTTCTCCCTCAAGGCGGGCGATCTCTTTAGTGTAGTTAGCCTTGGCGATGAAGTGTGTGAGCGCCCACGCCACAAGCGCTGCGGCCGCAGCCGCGATGATAATGTAAAGCATCATAGTTTAAAGAATTATTTGACGTTCTCCTTTATATATACATCTCTCTGAGGGAACGGGATGACGATTCCATTTGCATTGAGCGTATTGTAAATTAGTTCCTTCGCCGCGGCGATGTATGGGATTCTTTCTTCCACAAGCACATACTGTTTCACCACGAGGTCTACGCTGCTGTCGCCGAAATCATTGAAGGCCACGGTTATCCCTCTCTTTTTATCTACTACTTCCCTGCCGTAAGAATCTTTCCTGTAAAGTGACTTAAGAGCTGCGGAAAGTTTCTCTCGCACTTCGTTCACGTCCGAGCCGTAGGCCACTCCTACCGGAATGATGACCAGTTCGTAGGAATTGTTCTTGGTGAGGTTCTTGAAATTCTCGTTGAACAGGGTGCTGTTGGTGAAGGCCATCAGGGCGCCGTCCATAGTCTGGATGGATGTGGTCTGGTAAGAGATGCTCTCCACCTTGCCCCTGATGCCGTCGCACTCGATGTAATCACCCACGCGCAGACGCCCGGACATAAG
>JAFYIK010000239.1 GCA_017538685.1 Bacteroidales bacterium
AATGTGTATAAGAAGTACTCCGAGAAGATCGGCGAGATCTTCACGGGCGAGATCTATCAGACCTGGAGCAAGGAAGTCCTTATCCTGGACGAAGACGGCAACGAACTGCACATCCCCAAGATGGAGCAGATCCCCGGCGAGCACTTCAAGAAGAACGACACCGTCCGCGCTATCATCAAGACGGTGGAGATGCGCAACAACACTACCCCTTATATCATCCTCAGCCGTACTTCTCCCGAGTTCCTCGAGAGGCTCTTCGAGCAGGAGGTTCCCGAGATTGCAGACGGCCTCATCACGGTGAAAAAGGTGGTCCGCGTTCCCGGCGAGCGCGCCAAGGTGGCCGTGGAGTCCTACGACGACCGCATCGACCCGATCGGCGCCTGCATAGGCGTGAAGGGCGGCCGCATTATGGGCATAGTCCGCGAGCTGCACAACGAAAACATCGACGTGATCCAGTGGACGCAGAACCCTCAGCTTATGATCCAGCGTGCCCTCAGCCCCGCGAAGGTTTCTTCGATCGATATGGGCGAGAGTCCTTCCGACAAGGTGAAGGTCTATATGCAGCCGGACGAAGTGCGCAAGGGTATCGGCCGCGGAGGCTGCAACATCGCCCTCGCAGGTATGCTTGTGGACCGTGAGATCGAGGTCTGGCGTGAGGTCGCGAAGGGAGAGCAGGAGGAGGAAGATGTCGCCCTGGACGAATTCTCCAACGAGATCGACCAGTGGGTCATCGACAAACTCAAGAGCATCGGCTGCGACACCGCGAAGGACGTCCTCGCCATCAGCCCGGCAGACGTCGCGAAGCGCGCCGATCTCGAAGACGAGACCGTGGAGGAGGTTATGCGCATCCTTAAGGCAGAATTTGAAGACTAATGGCAGATATCAGACTTAACAAAATTATGAGGCAGTTCAATGTCGGCCTCGGCGACCTGGTGGATTTCCTTAGGAAGCAGGGGGTGGACATTGACGAAAATCCCAATGCGAAGGTCTCCGAGGACCTTATGCCGTCGATCGCGAAAGCCTTCGGCAAAGACCTCGAAGCCAAACAGGCTGCGGAGCAGGTAGACATCAAGATCTCCGAAATTCTCGAGCGCTCGGGTAAGAAATCGAAGGCCGAGGCGGAAGAGGAGGAGATCGAGGAGGTGGTCCGCATCAAGACCAACACCTTTATCAACGACAAGAAGGAAGCTCCGAAACCGGAGCCCGAACCGGAGCCAGTCGCGGAACCCGAGCCGGTCGCTGAACCGGAACCGGAACCCGTTGCCGAGCCGGAGCCCGAGCCTGTTGTCGAGCCCGAGCCTGTTGTTGAGCCGGAGCCGGAACCCGAACCTGTTGTCGAGCCCGAGCTCGAACCGGAACCGGAACCTGAGCCGGAACCTGTTGCGGAGCCCGAGGCCGCTCCCGCTCCCGCAGAGACCGCGGCGGCATCGTCAGGCGCCAGCCTGAAGGTGGTGGGCAAGATCGACCTCAGCCAGTTCGACAAAAAGCCCGCGAAGAAGCGCGAGCGCATCTCGAAGCAGAAGGTGGACATCGCCAAGGCCGGCCAGAACGCGACCAACAACCGCGCCAACGACCGTAAGGACAATTCGAACCAGGGCGGCGGACGCAAACGCGACCGCGGCGAAAGGTTCCGTCCGGCGATGAGCGAAGCCGAGCAGGAGAAGATGCAGCAGGAAATCCAGAAGCAGGTCAAGGAGACCTACGCCAGGATGAACGAAGGCAAGAAGAACAACTTCGGAGCAAAATACCGTAAGGAGAAGAGGGAGTCAGCGGCCGCAAGGGCGCAGGAGGAGTTCGAGGCTCAGGCAGCCGAGAACAAGGTCCTGAAAGTCACCGAATTCGTGACCGTGAACGACCTCGCCACCCTTATGAACAACACCCCGGTGGTGAAGGTTATCGGCGCCTGTATGAGCCTTGGCCTGATGGTGTCCATCAACCAGAGGCTTGACGCCGAGACCCTCGTGCTCGTGGCCGAGGAATTCGGTTACAAAGTGGAGTTCGTCACCGCCGAAATCTCCGAGGAGATCGAGAGCGAGCAGGAGGTGGACCGCGAGGAAGACCTCGAGACCCGTCCCCCGATCATCACGGTTATGGGCCACGTCGACCACGGTAAGACTTCGCTCCTGGACTACATCCGCAAGTCCAACGTCATCGCCGGCGAGGCGGGAGGAATCACCCAGCACATCGGCGCCTACAACGTTACTTTGGAAGACGGCCGCAGAATCACGTTCCTGGATACCCCGGGCCACGAAGCCTTCACGGCTATGCGTGCCCGCGGCGCCCAGATGACCGACCTCGCCATCATCATAATCGCGGCGGACGACGCAGTGATGCCCCAGACCATCGAGGCTATCAACCACGCGCAGGCCGCGGGCGTGCCTATGGTCTTTGCCATCAACAAGATCGACAAACCCGGCGCAAATCCGGACACTATCCGCCGTCAGCTCTCCGAGATGAACATCCTCGTGGAGGACTGGGGAGGAAAGTACCAGTGTCAGGAGATCAGCGCGAAGAGCGGTATCGGAGTTGAGGCCCTCCTTGAGAAGGTCCTCCTCGAGACTGATCTCCTCGAGCTCAAGGCCAACCCGAAGAGGCTTGCCCAGGGCGCCGTCATCGAGTCTTCGCTGGATAAGGGCCGTGGTTATCTCGCCACCGTTCTCGTGCAGAACGGAACCCTCCGTCAGGGCGACTGCATCCTTTGCGGAAGCTTCTTCGGCCGAGTCAGGAGTATGTTCAACGAGCGCGGACAGAAGGTGCAGACGGCAGGTCCGTCCACCCCGGTGTCGGTGCTCGGTCTGAACGGCGCTCCGGCAGCAGGTGAGAAGTTCATCGTGATGACAGACGAGAAGGAAGCGAAGAGCATAGCGAACAAGCGCGAGCAGCTCATCCGCATCCAGGGCATCAAGACCCAGAAACATATGACCCTCGAAGAAATCGGCCGCCGTATCGCGATCGGCAACTTCAAGGAGCTCAATATCATCGTCAAGGGCGACGTGGACGGATCCGTGGAGGCTCTGTCCGACTCCCTGATCAAGCTCAGCACC
>JAFYIK010000240.1 GCA_017538685.1 Bacteroidales bacterium
CCATCGGCAACAACTATGTTAACAACGCCTCGTATGCCACAAACGCGGGCAACGCCACGAACGCGACATACGCCACATACGACGAGGACCAGTACCGCTTCCGTGTCTATTACGCAGGATCCCTGGTCGTGGACTCCGGGCTAAAGCTCAAGTCCAGGAACGGCTCGACGCTCTCGACGATATCATCGACGGACCTGGTGTCGGCCATCGGCAACAGCTCCGTGAACCGCGCAACGGGCGATGAATCTGGGAACCGGATCCTGACGGGCTACGGCGCGTCGCTGTCCGCGGCGTCGAACGCCCTGAAGCTGCTCTCGATGTCCGGCGCGACACTCTCCACCATCACCGCGGCAAACCTCGTCACGGTACTGGGGACCACGCCGGTGAACCGTGCCACGGCAGATGCCAACGGCAACAACATCGCCAGCTCGTACCTGTCGACGGCCGGAGGCACGATAGCTGGCGACCTGCGCCTACAGAGCGGCAACTACGGCCAGCACCTGTACTTCGGGGATGGCGCCTACTGCTACATCCACGAAGACACCGACGACCACATGATGCTGTACGGCGACAAGGGCATCACGCTGTCCACGCGCAGCGGCTACGGCGTAACCGTGACGTACGATATGACCGTCAACGGCAAGCTGTACATCACCTCGAATGCCTACCTGGAATACTCCAGCAGTAACGCCGGAATACACTTCAGCAAGGGCCTGTACTCCGACTACTACATCACGGCCTTTAGCGAATCGAGTAGCTCGGATTCCAGGCTGAAGATGAATCAGGAACCTGTACGTCTTACGGTCTCGCAGATCGCGGCGGCGCCGGCTATTACATTTGACTGGATCGAGGAGTGGCGGGGCAAGGGAGCCGGATCCATCGCGCAGTACTGGCAGCCAATACTGCCGCAAAATGTCAAGCGGTGGGACGGGGATTTCCTCTCGATGGAGTACGGGAACATCGCGCTGCTATCGGCCATTACCATCGCCAGAGCCGTGGAGTCGCACGAACAAAAGATCACACGTCTCGAGAACCGAGTGAAAGATCTCGAGCGAAAATTATCTATCAACTAAACCCAAAAAATTATGGGACTCAAACCGAAAACTATCTACCAGACCATCTCGATGGAATTTCCGTCCGAGATAGTCGACGACGGCGAAATCCGCCTGTCGTTTGCGCTTGACGTGAAAAACGAGGACGCCATCGGCCTCAGCGGCGGTGGCGTATGGAAAGGCGCCGAAATGATCGGCAGCTTCGACGGCTTCGTGGGCTTCGCCCATAACGTGACCGGTGAAGACAAACCCGCCGTGGACGCCCTTCTGCACGACCTGTCGGAGGCGCTGACGGAAGAGTACAACGTGCCGCCCGTGGAAGAGCCCACACCGGAAGAGACGGAAGGATCCGGCAGTGGCGACGGCGAAGGTAACCAGCAGGAGGGCGAATAATGGCTACCTATGCTTTCACCTTCGCCACCCGCGCGGAGTTCGACACATCCCTGGTCAGTGGTGACATCTACAACCTGATGCAGGGCGTGACGAGCAGCAAGCCGGAGGTGGCCATCACCGCGAACATCACGGAGACGGGCGAGACCTTCGCCTGCGGCACGAACGTGATGGTCGACATCAAGAGCGTCGGCCCAGGCGACCGCGTGATGTATGACACGACGAACAAGAAGTTCTTCGGCATCGCGTCGAAATGGATCGACAACAACTACCCGAACCAGCCCACGCAGCACGTGATGATCTTCAAGCCCGGCGTGCTGCCGGCGCGCTTCGTGGACTGCGGCACATGCGTCAAGCGCTTCGGCAACCGCGTCCGCATCGCCGGCGTATCGGCCAGTCTGCCGTGGTCGTCGACGAACCAGAGCGACTACGCCTGGAACGTGCCGACGATACCGTCGAACACTGCGGTGCTGAAGAAATCCCGCACCACGACGACGGCCATCAACGGCAACGCCTGGTGCGCGTTCCCGTCGCTGCGGTACCAGGAGTACTACTTTTCAAGCGGCAACGCGGACTACCTACCGATCACGCGGTCGGCGTGGGATTCCGCAGTGAACGCCGGCAACGCCACGGTCACCGGCAACGGCAAGACCGTCACCCTGGCGGACTACGACAACAGCTACGACAAGTTCCTGGCGCATAACTACTCGCCGCTATGGCCGGCGCTCTCGGGGTGCTACTTCGACAACGACGCCATCGGCAACACCCGGAAGATCGTGGCGGAGTTCGTGGCGAACCATAGCAAGACGGAGGCCTCCGTGGACTATGCAGCAGGGTACTGCTACAACTACACCATCAACGCACCGGGCCTCGGGAAGCGCCAGTGGTTCCTCGGCACCATCAAGGATGTCGGCGAGCTGCGAGCGCTGTCGCACACCCTACCCACCCCGCTGGCGTGGGGCGGCTCGTACCTGTGGAGCAGTAGTCAGTATAGTGCCCCCCGCGCCTGGTACGTGGACGACTATGGCTTCGTCTACTACTACTATAAGTACCGTGGGTTAACGGCTATACCGCTCTCAGACTTAATCCTGGAATCCTAAACTACTATGACCTTAACGAAGAACGAGCAAAGTGCTGCCTTTCGCGGGCAGCGGAAGCTGCCCCAGCTGGAGACCTTGAGACTGTATGTGGACTTCAAGGCCTTCCGCAAATATATGTATATCGGCATCAACCGGCTACCGCACTGGCTGAAGAACTCCGAAGGCCGCGAGTGCGTCCACGCGATAAAGCGCTGCATACGCCACCTGTCGGTCATCTCGCGAAGCTATAAACGCGATGTGAAGATCACCCGCCTCGACCTGTTCCTGGAAGACTGGGACATGATCTACGACAGCATCTCGTTCTTCTATGAGGTCAGGGGAATATCCAAGCACCAGCGCAACGTGATGTTGAACTGGCGCGCGGATATCGAGGATCAGGTATCTGCTTTCCGGGCATGGCTGGAAAATAACCAGCCACGCCAAGACGAGGTTCCAACGGACTTTACAACCGGTGACGGCAAATCGTCCGCCACGTCATCCGAGGAGGGAGTCGTCAATGAACGATTAAGTGAGCCGCACCGTCTTTTACGGTTATGTCACCAGCGGCCTTCAACGCAGTAGTCAGTATAGTGCCAACAACGCCTGGAACGTGAACAACAATGGCAACGTCAACAACAACAATAAGTACAATGGGTTAACGGCTATACCGCTCTCAGAGCTAATCACTATTGACATGAAATCGGAAAGCAGATACCATATTCCTCTCGGCCATATCTGGGACGCTTACTACGAGTGCATCCGGAATAAGAGGCGCACGCAAAACGCTATGACGTTCGGCGTAGACATCGAGCGGAACATCACCAGGCTATGGCGGGATATAAACAACCGGACATACACCATCGGCCGGAGCATCTGCTTCATCGTCGAACACCCCGTCAAGCGCGAGGTGTTCGCGGCAGACTTCCGGGACCGCGTGGTGCATGACTACATCTGCATGAGGCTAATCCCGCTGATCGAGGAGCGCCTGCCGGACGGCATCTGCTCGAATCGCAAAGGCAAGGGCACGCTCTACGCCATAAACCGCGTCGCGGAGAGCATCCGCCGCGTGAGCCACGATTACACCCGTGACTGCTGGATATGGAAGTTCGACCTGAAGGGCTTCTTTATGTCGATAGACAAGCGGCTGCTCAACGAGAAGGTGCAGAACCTGATCGACGAGGCGTACACGGGCCGTGACAAGGACACGCTGAAATGGCTGACGGAAATGGTGATCATGAACTGCCCGCAGCTGAACTGCATCCGCAAGTCAAAGCCCTGCGCCTGGGAGGGCCTTCGCGCCGACAAGAGCCTCTTCTCGCAGGATCCCTGGCACGGCGTGCCCATCGGGAACCTGCCGTCGCAGATCCTGGCGAACTTCCTGCTGATGATGGCCGTGCTGCACATAATCGCACGAGGCCTCAAGGAGGAGACGCAGTACGTCGATGACGGCACGGTGGTCCACGACGTCCTCGAAGAGATCCTGGAGTTCATCCCGGAGTTCCGGATCTGGCTCAAGGTAAACCTGGGCATAGAGCTACACACGTCGAAGACATACCTCCAGCACTACACGAAGGGCGTTTCGTTCGTCGGCGCGATCATCAAGCCGCATCGCATATATCCCAGCAAAAGGATGCGCCGCAAGATGCTGGGCAAGATACACTGGATGACGCACGGCGGCGTGGCCACGCCGCAGGAGGCGTTGCCGACGGTGAACTCGTACCTCGGCCTCACGCACCACTTCGCTGGCTACCGCCTGCGCGAGCGCGTGGCGGGCGAGCTTTTCCAGCGCTTCGGAAGCGCGATCAGTTTCAACGAAGGATACCACAAAATGATAATTCACAAAAAGAATGAGCAATAATGGCCGTAAAATCAAGGCGCCGGTGAACATTAAGGAAGATCTCGGCACCGTACTCGGAACGTCCAGCGGAGATATCGGCGTGAACGTCCGGCAGGGGAGTATCAACAAGAACGCCCTGTATAAAGCCATCGTACATCCGAATGTCGGCTACATTCTGAAACAGGATCGAATCGTGAAGTTCCACGGCCTTGTGCCGAAGGACTTGGCGAGCATCCGCGGCACGGCCACCTTCGGTACTATCCCAATACCGGATCCGTGGGACTACATAAGGCCGAATAATAGCCAGCCTCTTCGCCCAGCCGACTTTGTTAAAATCGTGACGGATCTGTCCGTTATTGAGTCGGAATGGGGCTACAATGCAGATGCGGACCCGCCTATGAAGATGTCGTCGAATGTCACCTGTCGCATAGCTACTTCGGCCGATGGCGGCGATGTGCTGTGTCCGGTATTCCGATACGATGATAGCTCGGTGAACGCCTACGGCAGCGCGGACATCGAGATCGTCCTGAAGGACGTCA
>JAFYIK010000241.1 GCA_017538685.1 Bacteroidales bacterium
GCCCTCGATTACATCAAGTCCCTGCCGGGATTCGCCCAGGCCTACCCTGAGCACGCCGCCCGTTACGCAGCCGCAAAAGCCGATGAGAGCACAGTGAAAGAGCAGCTCACCGCAGCCAAGGCCGAATGGCAGCTTCATATCGGCGAACCTGTGAAGGCAGGGGATACCATCATCCACAACGGCATCCGCTACACGGTACTGCAGGACCATACTCTCCAGGCCGACTGGATCCCGGGAGAAGTGCCGGCCCTCTATAAGCGCGAAGGCGAAGAAGGCGAGGAGTTCCCGGAATGGGTCCAGCCCACAGGCGGCCACGATGCCTACAACACCGGCGACCGCGTGACCTTTAACGGCAAACACTATGAGAGCACCATTGACGGCAACGTCTGGAGCCCGGAATCGTATCCCGCTGGATGGAAAGAAGTTTAACGAATAACCAGTACAATTATGAGCAAAGTCAAGAAAATTATCGCAGCGGTCCTCGCTATCCTCATAGCGGTCCTGCTCGCCGTCGGAAACATCATTCTCCTGGCCCATCTCTGGAAGGCAGGGTGGTGGTTCCTGGCCGTCATTCAATTCATCACCGTCATCTTCGCCGCGGAGCCAGCCTTCAAGCTCGTGAAAGCTCTGGCCAGCACAGCTCTGCCCGAGGAGATCCTCACAGAGAAATAATCACCCCGTAATACCTGCTTGACTATGGACTGGACAGCTATTATAGTATCAGCGCTCGGCGGAGGGACCGTCATCACCGGCATCGTCGAAGTCATAAAAGCCGCCGTCGACAAGAAAAAGACGCCGTACGATATGCTTATGGGTATGCTCGAGGAGCAGAAGAAGTTCTACCAGGAGCGGAACGCGGACTACGAACGCGAGAAACTCGACAGCGCAGAAAAAAGCTCTGTAATTATGCAGAGCCACTTCTGTGCCCATAAATATACCGATCCGAAAATCGTCTGCCCCGTCGACAAGGCGAACGACGAACGACTGAGGAAACGCTGCGACCGCTGTGCATATTCATCACCAATACCGGAAAATCAAGATGAGTAAATTCAAATACTTCACCCTGGCGGAACTTCTGAAGAGCGATACCGCCACTGCACGTCACATCGACAACACCCCGTCATTCGAGGTCGTCGAACACCTGGCCACCCTCACGGAGAAGATCCTGGATCCACTCCGCGCCGCGTACGGCAAGCCGATCACCGTCACCTCCGGCTATCGCTGTGAGAAGCTGAACAAAGCCGTCGGCGGAGTAAACGGCAGCGCCCACCTCAGGGGAGACGCGGCAGATCTGCGAGCGGCCGACATAAAAGGCTTCAAGAACTTCGTGGAGAAATGGCTGCGCGCCGGCGGGGCCAAGTTCGACCAGTGCCTGCTGGAGAAAAGCGGCAATACGGAATGGGTGCATATCAGCATCCGTTCCGCCACGGGCTCCCAGCGCGGCCAGATTCAGCTCATCCAGCTATGAAAGGAAGCACGGCAGCCGTGATACTACTGTTCTTTGCAGGGATAGCGCTCGGAGCCCTTATCGACCGGGCGCTGCCCCTGCCTGAACAAATACCGGGGCCCGTCATCGAGAAAACGGATACACTCTGGAAGCACGACACCACGAAGGTCCTGGTGCCGGAACCGACACCGGTCTTCATCACCCTTCCTCCGTTAGAAATCCCGGCTATCGAGTCCGACATCGTATTCATCCACGATACGGTCTTCGTGCCGATGGAACAGAGATACTACCGTGAAAAGGAATATGAGGCGTGGGTATCCGGCTACAGGCCAAGTCTCGACTCGATTCGGCTCTTTCCCCAAGTGCCCGTAATAACTGTCCAGAAAACGCAACCGCCTAAGCGATGGGGCATAGGCATCCAGGCGGGATACGGCGCAAGCAAAGACGGGCTCTCACCATACATAGGAATAGGAATAACCTGGAACGCATTCTCTTTCTGAGCGCCATCTTTAGGTTTTTTTCATCACCAGCCGGCGGCCGTGAGGTCCCTGGCTGTTTTTCATTATATCCGCCTTCTTCAGCTCTTCAGACGCCCCGGCGCTCTTGCCCACATAGATGGCCGTCATAGCCACTGAAGAATGGTCGGCCTGTTGCTGCACCAGATTGATCGGCACGCCGCCACCGAGCATATTCGTGATTCCTGTATCCTTCAGGGAATAGAACTGCACGTCCATCCCGAACTTGCACGCCGGCCTTACAGTCAGATTCCAGTACCGGGCAAGCTCTCGACTGCACACCTGCTCGGCAGACGGACGGAAGAGATTGCATCGGGTACCGCCGAAGACATAATAGGACGGCACGCTCAGATCCAGCTTCTGCAGGAACGGCACAACGTGATCCGGGATAGTCCTGTACGATTCATTGTCGTTCTTGGCTATGCTCGCATCTACGTGGATCACCTGGCGCTTCAGGTCGATATCCCGGCAGCGGAGAAGCACAAGCTCCTTCGGTCTTATGAAGCAGCTGTAGCAGATAAGACAGGCGGCCAGGTATTGCGGATTCTCCTTCTCAAGAAAAGACACCAGGCGTGAGAGCTCCGCATCCGTCAGGATCCTGCGCTGCTTCTTCGTCAAGCGCTTGCTCTTTTTGGCAAAATCCGCAAAAGGATTCTCAGAGATATATCCCTTAGTCAGCATCCAGCCAAAAAGACTCCTGAAAAAGCCCAGGTAGTTATTGTACGTCTTCGCCGTGTAGTTCAATTCCACTTCATCCAGGAACTCCCGGGCACTTAACCTGCTGAACGTCATAGCCAGCGCGTCCTCCGGGAACCCGTGGCCACTGAGCCACGTCCGGAATGTCTTAACGAACGACTTATACATCCGGACTGAAGTCGGCTCCATCTCCTTCTCCTTTATCTTCAGAAAGAGATCCAGCGCTTCGCTTAGCTTAGTGCCGCCGCGAGGAGCGCTGCGCTCCAGGAGGGGATTCCAGCCCAGGGCGAGTCGCTGGTTGATGGCGGCCATCATAGACCTGGCCGTGCGACGGCGCTCGGCGACTGACTTGATACGGTTCAACTTGTAGCGGATCCTGCGCAGCTTCGACGTGGACGGATCCAGGACATAGAAGAAGACAAACCACTCCTTGCCCTCAGAGAGCCTGCACTCCCTATAATGCGCGTAAGGGATTGGGGAAAAATACATTTTTTTTCTTTCCGACAGCTCCCTGGCCAGGCCATAGAGGGAGTCGGAAAGACTATCAAATGTCTCGTTTTTGTCCCGATTTTCGGTCGTTATTTCGTCTAACTCGCTATTATTCGGGCATTTAGACGGGTTTGGCGGAAAGACAGGGATTCGAACCCTGGAGCCGCTTTAGGCGGCCACACGCTTTCCAGACGTGCCTCTTCAGCCACTCGAGCATCTTTCCAAATGGGACTACAAAGGTAAAAACTTTTTTGATAATTCTTGCAATACTCGCC
>JAFYIK010000242.1 GCA_017538685.1 Bacteroidales bacterium
CATCCTGGTCAGGCGCAATCCGGACCTGGACGAGAACCTGACCGGAAAATATATAACACTCTCTTTCTCGGTTGAGGCCGCCGGCCGAGTCATCGACGCCAATACCGAGGCAGTTGACCAAGTATACAGATTCGTATTGTGAAACGCTTCATCACATATCTGCTGCTGACAGCCATCGCGCTCTGCACGTCCTGCGCCAAGAACGAGCCGGGATGGGACGGCCCCGTCATCGAGATCACCCTCGATACGGGCGGCGAGCTGCAGACCCGCGCAGGTTCAGACGGCACGGAGGATGGAGTGGACCGCTACAACGAGAACCTGATATCCTGGGTGGATTTCTTCTTCTATCCCGGAGGCAATACGGACGCTGATGCAACATACCACATACGCAAGGAGTCCGGCAAGCGCCGCAGCGACGTGATGCGGCTCGAAATGACGTCGGAAGAGGTGAACACCCTGATATTCCCTGCCGTACCGGTCGACATACGCACTGCGACCGTCTTTGCGGTGGTCAATTATCCTTCTGTCATCGTAACGAATGAAACTGACCTTTCCGGCACTTCGCTTCCCGAACTGGAGATGCTGGAGGTTGCATCTGACTTCGTGAGTCCGGCAAACCACAGGCAGACCAGATTTCTGATGAGCGGCTCTGTCAACCTTGTCCTAAACGGCCGCGCCCAAGCCATTGCCGCGGCAGGCTTGATCGAGCTGACACGCTATGCCTGCAAACTTACCGTCGGTGTGGACGTGTCGGAATCCGTGAACGTCGGCAACGAGGTGTGGACACCGATGCTGAGCGGAATGGAAATCTATCTCGTCAACGGCGTGCAGGATGTGAAACTCTCAGGAGAAAAGACTGTCGACCCGAGCTACTTCTCATACCGCAACAATTCCCTCAGGTTCGCATACACCGACCTTCAGGACCAGATCCACTTCTTTTTCGAGAAGACCGGCAGCTACTACAACACATACCCGACTTATATGTACCCCCAGCACTGGGACTACGGTTCTACGGACAGCCCCCGCAAGGAGCCGTTCCTGAAACTGGTGGTGCCGTGGGTGCGTGCATCGGATCCTGCACACGGTATTTCAGGTACCCAGAAGCAGTTCTATTACAAGATAGTCATTCCCAACGACCGCCGTCCCGAATTCGTGCGCTCCTTCGTCCGGAACAACTGGTATCACATAAACATCCGCGTCGGCATACTGGGCTCCGAAACCGACGAGGCTCTCGTACCGGTAGAAGGCTGGTGCTATATCTATGACTGGCAGGAAAAGGGAATGAAGATCAAGACCGCCGAGATCGGCAGCGCCCGTTACCTGTCAGTCGACAGGGACAGCTATGAACTCCGCAACATCTCCACAGCCGTGAACCTGGGCTACACCAGCAGCCATCCGGTCACCATCCAGGACCTGCGCGTCACCCGCCCCTACTATGGAGACAAGACAACCGGCGAGGCGCTGGGCGGCACGATCCACAAGGCCGGAGCAGGAGACATCTATCCCAAGGATTCCTATTATCTTGAATTCGACGAAGAGCAGCAGCGCGCCCTCAACGGCGGCAACGACTGGCTTAACGACACTGGAACCGCCATAGTGTTCCAGCACACTCTGAACAACGACTACACCCAGGCGCTCTTCGACTATTCGCCCTACACCATCAGCTTC
>JAFYIK010000243.1 GCA_017538685.1 Bacteroidales bacterium
CGCGAGGGGCAGAAGCAGCGCAACGCGGACCTTCTCCACGGGCTCGAACACGAACTCCGGACGCTCGGGCAGCGAGTCCGGCGGCGCCGCGAGTGAATCCAGCGGCATCCCCAGACTGTCGATCGGCGCCAAAAGGGAATCAATCGGCGCGGAAAGGCTGTCCGGAACCGCCATCGGCGCCAAAATCGAATCTATCGGCGCGGAAAGGCTATCCGGGACTGCTAACGGCGCCAAAATCGAGTCAAACGGCGCGGAAAGGCTGTCCGGAACCGCAATCGGCGCCGGAACGCCATCAAACGGCGCGGAAGGTTCCCGGTCGTCGCCGGAAATGACGGGAGCCTGATCGGGGATCTTCGTCGTGTCCGCGGGCGCGAGCCCCTGAAGCCTCACGGGAATCAGCAGCACGTCGCCGGGATGGATAGGGCGGTTGCGGAGGTCCAGCTTCGGGTTCGCGTCGATGATATCGAGAGTCGACACTCCGTAGGCCTTGCCGATGGAGTAAAGGGTCTGGCGAGCGAGCACCACGTGCGCGTAGAAGAGATGATCTCCCACGCGGACCATATCCGTGGCAACCTTTACCTGCTGAGCCTCATACTCCTCGGAGGTCTGGGCTGAAGCCCCGACACCCCAGGCGAGCAGGGCTACTGCGAGTGCGACTAACTTTTTCACTTGAGATTACTTCTTCTTGGAAGCCTGATACTCTTTGTTGAGGCCTTCGATGAGGTCTGCGGTGATGTTGAGGCCGGGAGCCGCGTCCACTATCGGCTGGCTGAGAAGGCCGCTGTTGGTGCTGAAGATAAGGGTATAGCCTTTCTCCTCGTTGTACTTCTTCACATATTCGCCCACTGCGTTGGCAATGTTATTCAGGATAACCTGCTGCTCCTCGGCGAGTTCGTTGCTCTTCTGCTGGGTGAGTTCCTGGAAGGCGGCGACTTTCTCCTGCCACTTGTTGATCTGCACTTCAGCGGTGCTGCGGGTCATAAGGGCTTTGTTGAGCTTGTCGGCGATTTCCTTCTGCTCGTTCTCGAGTTTGTTGTTGCGGCGGGTGAGGTCGTCGTTGATGCTCTTGGCCTTCTTCTCGAAGGTGGCCTGGACGTCCTGCGCCATCTGGTAACCGGCGACTACTTCGTCGAGATAGAAATATGCCACGTTGAGGGCTGCGGCTTCGGCGGCTTCGGCCTCGGCTTCCGCCTCGGATGCCTTGGTGATGGGAACGATGGTGAATACGAGAGCTGCGATTGCGACCAGGAGGGCGCAGATGCTCAGGATGATGGGTGTCTTTTTCATTTCTATACTTAATTATTTGTTTGCGTGTGTGAGGCGGAGGTACTCTGCGACCGTCTTCTCCAGGCCCAGGTACAGAGCGTCGCTGATGAGGGCGTGGCCTATCGACACTTCGTCCGTCCAGGGGATGGTCTTCACGAAGTACTCCAGGTTTTCCAAGCTAAGATCGTGCCCGGCGTTGAGGCCGAGACCGCAGTCGCGGGCGGCGCGTGCCGTCGCGAGGTAAGGGGCGATGGCGGCTGCCGGGCCTGCAGGGTACTGCTCGGCGTAGGCGGCGGTGTACAGCTCCACACGGTCCGCACCGCATTCCTTCGCGGCGAGGGCCATTTCTGGCACGGGGTCGATGAAGATCGACACCCGTATGCCTTTAGAGTGGAACAGCGAGCACATCTCCGTCAAAAATGCTTTGTTCGCGATGACATTCCAGCCGGCGTTGGAGGTGATGGCGTCGTGTCCGTCCGGCACCAAGGTGACCTGGTTGGGAACAACCTCCATAACCAGCGACTGGAATGCAGGCTCCGGGTTGCCCTCGATGTTGAATTCAGTCTTCACCAGCGGGCGGAGGAGCCGGACGTCGGAATAGCGGATGTGGCGCTCGTCCGGACGGGGATGCACGGTGATGCCTTCCGCCCCGAAGCGCTCGATGTCCACGGCCGCTTTTTCCACGTCCGGGAGGTTTCCGCCGCGGGCGTTTCGAAGGGTCGCGATCTTGTTGATATTTACGCTAAGCCTAGTCATCTAAACGCGCAAAAATACAAATAAAAATGCTAAATTTGAGGCTCAATATGAAAATTGCATATTTCATAAAGAAATC
>JAFYIK010000244.1 GCA_017538685.1 Bacteroidales bacterium
ACAAGCTTGTAATCCCTTGGATTTGCTTATTTCATAAGCTATCTTTGTGCAGATATAAAGGTGATTGAATGTCAAAAAAGAAAGAAATAACCATACGTTCAAGTGCGGCGGAATATCTGTCGTACGTTGCATCTATCGGCGATCAGCCACTCAGTGTGGAACTGCGCTATGAAGATGAGAATATCTGGCTTACACAGCGCTTGATGGCGGAGCTATATGACGTTGAAATATCCACCATCAATGAGCACATTACCAAGATATTCAACGATAAGGAATTAGAGCGAGATGCAACTATTCGGAATTTCCGAATAGTTCAGAAAGAGGGGAATCGTATGGTAAACAGAAGCACTCAGCACTACAATCTACAAATGATTATCGCTGTGGGCTTTAAGGTAAACAACGAGAGGGCCGTCCAATTCCGCAAATGGGCCAATGGCATTGTTAAGGAATATACCATTAAAGGATGGGTGATGGACGATGAGCGCCTCAAGCAGGGTGGCTTCCTCACGGACAAGTACTTCGATGCACAATTGGAGCGAATTCGGGAAATCCGGATGAGCGAACGACGCTTCTATCAAAAGATTACCGATATCTATGCCACCTCATTGGATTATGATCCGCAGTCTCCTTCTACCCAACGTTTTTATTCGACAGTTCAGAATAAATTACATTATGCAGTACATGGCCATACTGCCGCAGAACTGATTGTAGAGAGGGCGAATGCAGAGAAAGAGCACATGGGATTGACGACCTGGGCAGATGCTCCTGGCGGCAAGGTGCGTAAATCAGACGTATCTGTAGCCAAGAATTATCTGAACGAGAACGAGCTGGCGCAATTAAGCCGAATGGTGACAGCTTATCTTGATCTTGCCGAAAGCATGGCTCTACGTCATATCCCAATGACTATGGAAGACTGGGAAAAGCGTCTGAATGGCTTTCTTACTTTTATGGACCGTGAAGTTCTTGCTGATGCCGGAAAGGTCTCAGCAGAAATGGCAAGATTACATGCAGAAACAGAATGGGAAAAGTACAGAATTGTCCAAGACCGTCTTTACCAGAGTGATTTCGACCGTTTTCTTCTTCTGAAAGAAGCCTCTGAGAAATACGATAAATAACTGTCCCCGCAGCCACGGCCCAGCGCAAGCGCCAGCTCCGCCGCGCCGTGGAGCAGCCGATGCCCCAACTCCCGCCGCCCGTGGTCGTCGGCCACTCATGGGGGGAAGAGTTGAAGAGAGGGAAGTAATCTGAACCGTGCATACCTCCCCCGATTTTACCGGAGGTATGTGCGAAAATGGCCGAAAACGCACATACATCCGGAGAAAAAACCGGAGGTATGCACGCTAGCGACACCTCAACGAGTCGAATGCCGGATGTATGCGCGTTGCCCCTACCGTCGACGAGCAGAATTCGCTAATGATGCAAAAGACGACCCCCGCGGGAAGGGCCGTTTCTGAAAAAGCCTCCGAGCTGAGGGTTCAGATCGAAGGCCTTATAAAGGATAGCAATCGCTACTGCTAGTCTTTAGCAATAGTTTCGCGCATCTCGGTATCGGCTTGGATGTTCTTCATCCTGTAATAGTCCATGATACCGAGATTGCCTTTTCTAAACGCTTCCGCCATCGCGAGCGGCACCTGAGCCTCGGCCTCGATGACCAGGGCGCGCGCTTCCTGCGCCTTCGCCTTCATCTCCTGCTCGAGGGCGACTGCCATTGCGCGGCGCTCTTCCGCGTGCGCCTGTGCGATGTTCTTGTCCGCATCAGCCTGGTCCATCTGAAGGGCTGCGCCGATGTTCTTGCCCACGTCGATGTCAGCGATATCAATCGAGAGAATCTCGAAGGCGGTTCCGGCGTCGAGGCCCTTTCCGAGCACGACCTTACTGATCTTGTCCGGATTCTCAAGCACTTCCTTGTGTGTCTCCGACGAACCGATCGAGGAAACTATACCTTCGCCGACTCGGGCAAGGACGGTTTCCTCTCCGGCGCCGCCGACCAGCTGCCTGATGTTCGCACGCACGGTGACCCTTGCCTTCGCTATCAGCTGGATACCGTCCTTGGCAACTGCCGTGACAGGGGGAGTGTTGATGACCTTGGGGTTGACGGACATCTGGACGGCCTCGAACACGTCGCGGCCTGCGAGGTCGATAGCGGCAGCCATCTTGAAGTCCAGGGGAATGTTCGCCTTATTGGCTGAAATAAGAGCCATAACGACCTTGGGGACGTTACCCTTGGCGAGATAGTGCGCTTCCAGTTCGTTCGCCTTGAGGGTCAGACCGGCTTTCGTTCCGGTGATGAGGGCCATCACGATGGTGTTGGGGTTGACTCCCCTCCAGCGCATAAGCACGAGATGGATGAGGCTAACCCTTACTCCGGACAGGATTGCCTGGAACCAGAGGGGAACAGGGAAGAACCAGAGAAGGATTATGAGGGCGATGACGACTATCGCGCCCCAGATGATGATTTGGGTCATATGGCTGTTATTTAATTGGTTTTACAATCACTTCGTTGTCTTCGACGGCGATAACCTGCACCTCCACGCCGGGATCCACGAAACTGCCGTCAGCGTTGTGTACTTCGCAGGTGACATTCTCGAATTTCACCTTTCCGATGGGCACCAGGCGGCTGAGGGTGACGCCTTTGTCGCCCACGGCGACTTTCTCCACCTCGGTGTTGGCCCTGGCGTCGATCTGCTCCTTCTGCTCAAGCTTTTTCCACGACTTGCTTCGGAGCATCCACACGAAGAGGATGATCACTATCACGGCGACCACGGCGGTGACGAGGCTTCCCGTCTGTGTGCCGGCCTTAATAAAGGCATACACGCACGCGCCTACGAAGGAGGCGATGCCGACTATGCCGGCGAAGCCCATTCCGGGCGTCAGCAGGAACTCGATGAGCATCATCAGGATGCCAAGGAGCACGAGGGAAATGATGATAAGGGTAGGAGTCATATTATTCGTCGAATATTATCTTTATTGCCGGGCCATAGGATTTCTTGGTGAAGGGGAATGAGCCCTCCACGCCCGTGCCGGCTATCTCACCTTCGCCTTTCGGGGTCAACGAGGCACCGCTCAGGATCAGATCCTCAAGTCGGCTCTTTTCTGCCAACACCGCATCCAGCTCGGCCTGCACCGCAGGACGCTCCTCGTCGGTGGCGGCCTCGAGCCGGAGCTTCAGCTCCTGCTCCTTGTCCACCGCCGCCTGGTACTGCCCCTGCAGGCCGTCGCCGTGGGCCTCGCCGGGAGCGAGGTCGACATTAGGCGCAAGATCTGCTATCTGTCGGAGGTCCTTAGGCTTGGTCACAGTGCGGTAGGTGACCTTCTCGGCGTTCTGTATAACATACACATACACCGCCTCTCCTTCCTGGCGGCCCCTGTTGGAGGCGAACACGCTGTACTGGCCGTCGTCGGTCCGCATAAAGAGGAAGTCGTCGTAAGGCGAATTGAAGGGGAAGCCCATATTCTGCGGCTCGCCCCACTCTCCGAGAGCCTCGTCCCAGTCCGCATAGAACAGATCATAGCCGCCGAATCCGGGCAGGTTCTTCGAAGCGAAGTACATCCTGTCGCCGTCGTACATAGGATAGATCATATCCAGAGAAGCGTCGCGATTGAGGTGGATCTCAGTTTCGTTGCCGGGGTAGTACACCGCCGGCGCGCCGACCACCGGCCTCCACGACTTGTCCGGAAGCGGATAGTAGAGGAAGAAATCGTCCACGCTCAAAAGCGCGCGCGCGACCACCGTCAGCTCGGGAATCTTCTGTACGTGACTGCGTGCATAGTCGCATTTCCTGCGGTTTTCGGCTATCGCGGCTTTGAAATCAGGGTCCGTGCATAGCGCCTCCGCTTTCTTGAAGCAATCGTAGGCCTTGGCGAAATAGTACATTCCGCTTAAGTCTTCGCCATTCTGCACGAGCTCGTCGATCTCAGCCGCCACCCTGGCTATGCTGTCCTCGCGGGCGATACGTATGCTGTCCGCCAACTTCTGCGCGCGGATTATGCTGTCCTGGCGCATCATCAGGCTGTCCGCTATGCGGCGGGCTGTATTAACGCTGTCCAGGTAGGCCAGATAAGCCCTTTCGCGCTCGACCAGGGTGTCCCGGGGAACTGCTTCAACCAGCGTCGTGTCCGTGCCGGGAAGGATAATCAGGGAGGCGTCGGTGACGTACTTTATCCACAGGCTGTCGCGGGCAGAGAGCGGTCCGCGCGGCATAGCCTTGATCTTCACACGGGCGGAAGCGGCGGGCAAAAACAGCATAGTCGCCAGCGTGAAGAGCGCAAGCAGCACGACAGATTTTAAGCCCAGACCTTTCATATCCCTATGTGTGTAGATTACAAAAATAGCAAATAAGATGATTTGTCCTTTCTTTGTGTGAAATTTTTGTTAAATTTGCGGGCTTATTTGCGAACAGAACAAATTATAATCAAAAATACTACCAAAAATTATGCAAAGTAAAGGCGCAATCAGACTCGTAGCGATTCTCCTCGCCCTTGCCTGCGTATGGCAGCTTTCCTTCACCGCCGTGACCGGCATTATGGAGAAGAAGGCGGAGAAATATGCGGAGAAGGCTGTGGAGGCTTTCGATCTGACGACAATTGCTGCTGAGGATCAGGCTTATGCCCTCGATTCCATCAGGAAGCACCAGAGCAGATGGTACACCGATTCCATCTCCTCGGAAAAAGTCTATCTCGGACAAACTTACAAAGATGTTAAGGCAAAGGAGATAAATCTCGGCCTGGACCTCAAGGGAGGTATGAACGTTATGCTTCAGGTTCAGCTGGAGGACCTCGTGAAGGCCCTCGCAGGTGAGCACACCCCTGAGTTCAACAAGGCTGTGGCCCTTGCCAGGGAGCGTTCGGTGAGCAGCCGCGGCGACTTCATCACCCTCTTCGCAGAGGCGTGGAAAGAGGTCTCGAACGGCCAGAGGCTCGCCCAGATTTTCGGCACATACGAGATGCGTGACCGCATCAAGCCGGACAGCACGGACGACGAAGTCATTTCGGTGATCCGCGAAGATGCGGAGGCCGCAGTGGCGAACTCCTTCAACGTGCTCCGTAACCGTATCGACCGCTTCGGTGTGGCTTCTCCCTCTATCCAGAGGCTTGGAAACACCGGACGCATCCTTATCGAACTCCCGGGTGTGAAAGAGCCTGAGCGTGTGCGTAAACTCCTCCAGGGAACCGCATCGCTCGAGTTCTGGACCACGTTCGAGAATTCGGAGATCTACCCTTACCTC
>JAFYIK010000245.1 GCA_017538685.1 Bacteroidales bacterium
CGAACTGCGCCCCGATGTTGTTGGCAGTGAACTCCCACGTATTCACGTCCTTCAAGTAGCGTTCGTAGGTGCGGGTGCTGTAGCGAGCCGTCTGCCTGTTGGTATCGGAGAAGTTGCCGTAGGCGACAAAGTGCATTGCCTCGCAGGGATGGAACGTTTCCGGCCAGTTTGCGCTGACTGGACGGATGGCGTAGCGGAACTTGCTGTTGTCCTGCGTCAGGATTTCGGTGACGCGGAAGTAAGCGGTGTAGAACCCCTTGAAGTGGAAGTTACCGATGCTATCGTCGCTGTCGAGGACGGCATTGTTCGACATACTGATTTCGTCGTGGAAGATACCCATACAGATGTCGTCCAAAGCGATAAGGCCCGGCTCTCCGTCCTCCAGATGCAGGGTAATAACGCCAGTATTGAGGAGGTTGCCTTGCGCGTCGTAGTCCGGCTCCACCTTCTCAATGATGCCGCCGCCCGGCGCACGCCACTGGTTGCCGATCGTGATGTCGATACGGTTGTAGCGGAGTTCAGGGACCTCCAGCCAGCGACGGAGCTTCAAACTGCTCAATTCGCCGTTTCCGGCCCCATCAATCTTTCCTCCCAAGCCTGTTATGCCCTCGGCGAAATCACCGAATTGTGCGCCTTGAAGGAAAGTGATGAGACCTTGCGCCATATCGTCGTACCGCTTCGACAGGTACTCGATTTGACTGCGGAGGGCAGAATACACGTTGTCGTCGCCCTCCGGCGTGGTATCGTTGCTGCGGATGATGTTGGCAATGCCGCCGCCACCGCCACCTCCGGCATTGATCATCGTCGAAAGCTGCTGCATCGCGGCAGTAGTGGTGCTGGCGACTGCGGACTTCTTTTTCTCCCGAAGCGTGACTTTATACGTGGGGATGTTGCTCTCGTCCTCGGCTATCTGCAGCGTGTCGATGAGAATGTAGTCGGTCGTTCCCTCTACGATGTCAGCGTCCTGAATCTCCATATAGAGACCTTCTTTCAACGCTACGCCGGACTCCGCCACTTTTTTGGCATTGATTTCCGGCTCGTAGTAGGCTTTGCCCTTGCTGACCTCGTTGTACAGGTCGTTGGCCAGTTCGAGGAGGGTCTGCGCCGCAACGGTGATATACAGATCCGGCATCACGATGTCGAGAATGACGAAGGTGTCTCCCATCATAATCGGGAAGTCTGCATTCGGGTACAGCATTTCCGTGGAGTTGTCCTTCGTCCGCTTCACGGTCAGCAACCAGTCGTCGGTAGCTGACCTGTACGTACAACGCTTGACGGTGAAGTTCCGTCCACCGCACATACCGTCTTTCATAGACAGGGTACAAATCCCGCCACTGGCTAAAGCCACCTGTTCTTCGAGGTTGAAGCCGATCTGTTTCAAGACAAGCTGGAAGGTGTCGGCATACTTCTCCTTGAAGCCGAAGAAAACGGGCTGGGTGTTCTCGGTGACGGAGCGCAGCGTGACCGTCATATCCGTGGCCACGGTGCGGGCGCGGTCAACGCGGAGGTATATCTGAATCTTCTCGATGGTTCCGGCAGCGATGCAGTAGTCGTCAGCCAGTGCTACGATGTAGGTGTTGCTATTGGCAGAGATACGCTCGTAGTTCAGGCTGGTTTCCTCCACCTGCTGTGTAGTGCTGCCATCGGCAAGGCGCACGTCCAGAACGACGCGCTGCGTCACGGTGAAGGTGTCCACCGCAACCACATTGATATACACGCCGTACTGCGGCTCAATCTTGACTCGGGTGCCGCCCTTCGACGGCGTATAGTTCACGAAGCGAACGTCGATAGGGGCCGTGGTCGGAGGCGTTCCGGCATTGAACATTACGCCGCCACCATCAGCAAAGGGGACGTTGACCGTCTCCGAGAAGATGTAGGCATCGTCGCTGTCGCCGCTGCCGTGGTCGCTCGGGTTGGTGCAGTCCTTCACCTTATCCAGACGCTCATCGTTGGGATAGATCACCGCACTGGGGATGTAGGTGTCGTCGTGGGCTGCAGCCTTTGCCGTGCGCAGCCTTCCGGCGGTCAAGTTCTTCACGGACGGGAACACAGCCTCGTTCTGGTTGCCGTCGAAGTACACCTTCTTCGGGACAAGGCCGTACTTGGCCACGGTCTCCGCATCCTCGATGTAGCAGAGGCTGGCATCGGGGCGGGTTTCCCCAGAGACGGGATCCACTGCCGTCCCCCAGCAGGCAAGCGGCAGCATCAAGTGAGCAATGTCAACGCTGGCCGCATTGCAGATGCGCAGGCTGTTGTAGTAGCGGTTCGGCAGGTTGCGGTCGCTACCATAAACGTACAACCTCGTCGCAAATTCGTCAAGGTTGGTGTAGGACTTCTTTATCGCGGTAAGGCCGTTGCCGAGGCCGTAGATGAAGGGATTCGTGGTGTTGCTACTGTCTCGCTTGTTGGGACGGCCGATGGTGATTACGTCCTTCCCCAGAGTCGTGTTGTAGGTATGGATCCAGCCAATGCCCTCCCACACGTTGTAGATCGTGTTCAACGCACCGAGGACCGTGCCGTTGGACAGGCTGAACTCCTTCGGCTCGGAGATTTTGGCAATCAGGTCGGCATCGGCCACAGGGTCGAGCGTCATTACCTGAATCAGCCACTTGCCCGGGAAGAAGGCATCAATGCTTGCCTGCAGGCGACGGGCGATGCCGTACACGTCCTCGAACGTGGAAACGTTCTCTCTGGTGGAGAAATGAACGTTGCGCTCAACGTCCAGCACCAAGTCGTTAAAAAGGGCGATTTCCAGCTCTTTTGTCGCGTCGTGGAGTTGGACATTGGAATAGACGTAAGACGCGCCAGATTCGTCCGTTCTGGCCCGTTTCTTGGGCTGCGGAATGGAGTACAGCTTGTAGCGGAGGCCAGTGCGCTCGTAATCGAGATAGTCGCCGATTTCCCAGTCGATTTTGACGGGGCTGGCAATCTCGTTGAACTCGATGTACGGAACCTTCATATAGGTCCCGAAATACTTCGGCTTGCCGGAGAAGCGGATGCTTTGGCCGTCCTTCGCGTAGATGCTGAATCTTGACATAGCGCGGCCCTCCTCTACGTTATGGCCGTGATGCTGCCGCTGCTCAAAGTCATAAACGTCACGGGGTCGTTGACTTTGAACGTGACGGTGAAAATCAGTCTGGCCCAGTTTCGCCTTGCCTTGAA
>JAFYIK010000246.1 GCA_017538685.1 Bacteroidales bacterium
AACGCCGAAGACCTCCTCGACGAGCTTACCCTCGAATACAACAAGGCCCGGCAGCAAAAAATCACCGCCGAGATCTTGGATATCGTCGGCGGCTCGATGCAATAAAAAAAGCTGGCGCTTCAAACGCCAGCTTTTCTTTTCCAAGAATGTCTCTTACATCATTTCGATGTGGTCGACATATTCCGCGGCCACGGCGATACCGCCGGCGGCGGCAGCCTGCAGGTCCGGAATCGCCTCTTCGAAGCGGCCCGTGTTGCAAAGCAGCATACCGCGTGCGAAAGCGGCCTCGGCGGAATTGCCCGCCTTGTCGAGAAGCCGTGCGGCCTCATCCCAGTCACCTTCCACCATCGCGGCGTTTGCGGCGTTCAGGTTCGCGGCCTCATCGTCCGGGTACTGCTTCAGCGCGGCGCGGTACACGGCGGCGGCTTCCTTGCTGCCGGCGTCGAGGCTCGATGCGGCAATGTGGAACTCACCGAGGGACACATCCTCCGGATGCTTCTTAATCATCTGAAGAATCTCTTCCGGAGTCACGAAGTCGCGGATGCTGTATTCGATCAGCGTCTCGGTCTTTCTCAGTTCCGGGAAGCAGTCCTTCTTGATCTTGTTCCAGGACTTGCCGTACTTGTTGCGGATCTTCGCCTCCTTGGCATCCGGATCGCCCTCGCCGTCGAGGATCGCGAGGATCGCATCCTTGTCCTTCAGATCGCTCTCGGCGACCCAGTCACGGAATCCGTCCATATCCTCGGCCTCATAACCGGTCGAAACGATCGACGGGTCGAGTTTCAGCTTCTTCTGGAAATATTCACCGATCGCGGCGACACGGCCCTTGGCCAGTTCCTCGTTGTGGCTGTACTTGCCTTCCGGGGAAGCGGAGCTGAAGAAGTAAACCTTCGTCAGGGTGTAGTCTTCGTTCTCGAGGACGTCCTCGATCTCGGAATTGATCTTGTTCAGCGAGAAAGCATTCTGCAGGTGGTTCGGGTTCAGTTTCGTGCTGTTGACCGGGAAGTGCAGCGTAGTGACGACGTTCGCCTCGCGGGTTTTCACGGCGACCCCATACATCTTTACATATATATATTGGGGAACGAACACGTATTCCGGGTTTACGTAGTTGGCCAGCGAGTCGGTCTCGAAACTGCCTTCATCGCCGCAGCAGCCGATGAACTCGTGCCGCACGATCACGTTCGCACCGTCCATCCACTTCTGATAGGCGACCTCGTCGGAATACTTGACCTCGGCCGGGAGATCGGTCTTCGTCAGACCGTCGGAAATGCCGGCATCGTTGAGCAGGGGATAGAACTTGTCGCGGCTGTAGTATCCGACCGGCTTCAGGGTCAGGGTATCTTCCGCGCCGACGAGTACCGGACGGAGGACATAAGTCTTCGACGAACGTACCATCTCCTTGTCGATCTTGAGGTCCATCTCCACGCGCATTACCTTTTTATTACGCGTAAGGGAAACATTCTCCGCCTGCGCAAAACCGATGACGGGAATGAGGAGGAAAAGGGCTGTGATAAGTCGTTTCATATCGTTTGTGTTAATCATTCTGGGACATACCTTGCGATTGCAAAGATAGTAAAATTTTTAAGGAAAAGTTTTTTTGGAATTGAAAAAACACTATATTTGCATTCTGAACGATGGATTTAGACGAAATGAACGCCTGTTTTTACAGTCAAATTTTTGTCCGGAACCGTTTCCTAGCTGCTGCAAGTACCTGTGCATCAGGTGTTTGCTGCGCTCTTGGGGACGGCCAGTCCTCGTTTGGAAGTGCATTACCTTGCTCTGCGATGCCTTTTAGGGATCGCTATACAATATTAAACTGAATAACCTAAATTATTAATTTTTAACTTTTTTTCTATGCAACACAAATTTTTGTTTGCCGCACTTTTGTGCGGAGCGATGTGCCTCACGGCCTGCCTCAAGAATGAGGAATCCGAGTCCGTGGAGAACGTTCGCAATGCAAAGGCAAATGAGTTGAATGCGAATGCCGACTTCCTGAAGGCTCAGGCTTCCGCTGAGACTGTACGTGCCGCTGCAGAAGCCGCCTACAACAATGCTCTGGCAAAGAAGGAAGAAGCTCAGGCTGCTATCCTCAATGCTCAGGCAGAACAGGAAAAGATTCAGGCTCAGCTCCTGGCCGTTCAGGTCCAGATCGCTCAGGTTAACCTTAAGACTCAGCAGGAGAATCTGAAGCTCCTCCAGGCTCAGCTCGAACTCCAGCTTAAGGGTATTGAGGCTCAGATGAAGCTCGCTGAAGAGCGTCTTGCCAACATCGATGCCGAAATCGAAGCTGCCAACCTCCAGAGAGAGGCCGCTACGCTGGCTGCCCAGGCCGCTCTTGCTGCCCAGCAGTCCGCTCTTGATGCTCTCATCGCACAGCAGCATGCTGATGACCTTGCTTACATTCAGGGTGTCGCTGCTCAGTATTTCGCTCTGCAGAACCAGATTCTCCAGAAGGAGCAGCAGATCTACACGCTCACTGTCCAGATCGACGATATCGAGTGGAATCTCGAGGAGGCTTATGATACCCTCATCGACGATCTCAATGACATTGTCAATCAGTACTACCGTGAGGCCGCTCTCTATGACTATGTAGAGGAGACCTATCTGGGTATGGACGCCGAAGAGCTCGAAGATGCAAGAACTGTTGCCAAGATGGTTCTCATTGACGCTCAGAACGCTCTCGCCGAGGCTAACGAGGCCGAGCAGGATGCTCTCGATGCTAAGACTGAAGCAAACAATAACGTAGCTCAGACGATCTATCGTAATGATCTGGGTGTGTATTGGGGCGTGGGTGCAGGCACCTCGTTCGAGTTTGCATATACCGCAGGCGCTTATGCCGCTTATGAGGCTGATGAGACTTGGGGTGTCAATAAGATTGCTCTCGGCTATCTCAATGCTGATAACGAGTACGTTCCGTTCCACTACTTCAACTTCAATGCTCAGTATCCGATCTTCGCTTATGGTGAAGTTAAGGATGATACCGCC
>JAFYIK010000247.1 GCA_017538685.1 Bacteroidales bacterium
TCAGTCCTTTGCTCTACCATCTGAGCTACAGCACCATCGTTGGGATTGCAAAGGTAGTATTATTTTCGAATTCTGCAAAAACTTTTTATTTGACCACGGTCGATTTTCCGTAGATGGCCTGGACAAGGGCTTTCTGAAGTTCCATATCGTCTGTGTCATAGCGGAATTCCCAGAACATACCGCCCAGAAGACCTTTGTTCTTGATGAACGCGCCCTTGGCAGCCATAGACTCGGGATCGTCGTAGGAAAGAACATTCTTTCCGCTGTCGTCCACAAGGTACGGCACGCAGGCGGTCTTTTCCCAGACACGTGTCACGGGCCTGGCCAGGGGCTTGTTTTTGTAGACTCCGTCGTTAAGGATGCCCGGAATCTCATAGTATTTCACTGAATATTCGAAAATCTTTGTGCCGGACGCGGGGCTCTTCTCGGCTTTGCCGTAGAAAGGTATGCCCATTACCTGGCGGTTGTAAGGCACGCCGGCCTTTTTGTGGAGATCAACGCTCTCCTCGCAACTGCGGGAATCAAAAGTGCTGCTTTTGTAGAGCGGAGAGTTATGGCCCTTAGGGGCTGCGCCCATATCGTAGGTCATCACGTTGACATAGTCTATATACTTGATGGCGGTGGGCCAGTCCACGTATTTAGCGCTTGATGAGGAGGCGAAGGATATTATCTTGCTCGTTCCAAGGGTGTCGCGGAGCTGCCTGAGGAGGATGTTGAAGTTCTGGGTGTCGTTGTCGTCACGGCCGGTTTCGTTGTCGGCGCTGACGGTCGGGTACTCCCAGTCTATGTCCAGTCCGTCCAGATTGTACTTCTTCATATGCTCGTTGACTGAGTGGCAGAAAACGGCACGCTTGTTCTCATCTTTCGCCATCATAGAAAAGCCGTCGGCGTGATCGCCCCAGCCGCCAACCATCATCATAACCTTTACGTGCGGATTCTTCTCCTTGAACTCGGCTACTTTGGCGATAGGAAATGCTTTTGATTCCGTGAACTCTATTTCGCCCGAAGGATCTTTACGGTTTTTGAAACGGGCGTGGGCATAGTTGATGTGGGTCACGAGAGTCGGATCCGGAGCCTTCTCGTTGTATTCAGTGTAGTATGCCAGAATAATCGGGGTCTGGCCGATGTCCGTGCACAGTTTTTCAGTGAAGGTGTTATTTCCGCCTCCGTCACCGCTGCCGTCGTCGACGACAGCCGTCTTATCGATTTTCTGAGGAGCCTGAATGTCTTTGTCTTCGCAGGATGCGAGGCAAAAAACTAGAGAAACAAGGGCTAATGCCGAAAGGATTCTGCGCATAGTTATATAGTTGGTCTTTACAAAGATAATCAAATTAGTCGAGTTCGCTCAGCAGACTCAGCAGGCGCTCTCGCTGGTTGCGGTTCAGATCCAGTTCGCAGCTCATAGCGCCTTTGGACTCGGTGAGGCCGCCGCAGATGTCCATAGCGATGATGCGGCGGGTTGCGGCGATTTCGCGGATTGTGTCCAGCAGTTCGGCGAAAGTCATCGTGCCCTGGTCCCAGTTGGTGCGGAACTCGGAAGGGGAGAGGATGTCCAGGTCGATAGACAGGAAGACTGGAAGAGATTCCCGATCAGCCATCTTGGAGTCGCGGCGCAGGGCGGTGACCCAGTTGCCGCAGGATAAGGTGTCGGAGAGGTCGAAATCGTCTGTGTGGTTGTCCAGAAGCCCGAATTCGAAGGGTTCGCGGATCTGACAGCCGCGGAAATAGGATAAATAATGGTAGTCCCCGGTGTCTATCCAGCAGACGGTGCTGAGAGGGACGCCGGCAAGGCGGCGGGCGATGACTTCGGCGGCCTCGGGACTGCAGTAGCAGTTGGTGCCTTCGAGTGAGCGTAGGTCGATAGAGGGCAGGGAAGTGAATCCTTCCTGCTCAAAAACGCCGCTTATATCGATTAAAACACTATTCATCCACTCAAAGGTACTAATAATCAAGAAAATTCCCTATATTTGCTTGATTCGAACAACAATGGAGCCTATATCTGCAATTATGACCGAACCTACCGCCGAGGAACTCGCTTCCATCGAGCAGGAATTCGGCATCTCTGACCAAAAGGCTGCCCCGGAAGAAGAAGTCTACGCCCCACTGGACCCGGAAAAGACATATCACTCATCTGATATGCTGACTCTGGATACGGAAGAAGGGCAGAAGACGATGAAAGTCGGGGTGTGGGTTTTCGTCGACCCCGTCAGGCTCCATAAACTCATCATCAGGGAGAAAACCCTCCACGTAGACGAAATCGAGGTTCTCAATCCCCTTGTCAGCAAGCTCCGCCGCGCGGATCCGGAATACTACAAGCGATTTATGGGTCTCAAACTGGTTATCGATTATCCCGGTTATGGTACGGGCATAATTGCAAGAATACCGTTCGAGACCGATCCCGTCGGTTTCTACAAATGGTGGAGAAAAGGCAAGCATGAAGA
>JAFYIK010000248.1 GCA_017538685.1 Bacteroidales bacterium
CACGGTGTCGCGAGAGTGCCGCGCTCGCAAATCAAAGCCCCTGAACTCGCGCGCGTCAGGAATAGTTGAGAGGGATTTTTGCGAAGGAAAGGTCAAAGTTCCTTTGAACTTTTCAAGCAAAAACCCGAAAAGCCGCTCCGGCGTTAGCCCCGGTAGCCCGCTCGCATCCGAATCCGTCCGAAGCGGCGCCAAAACGGGTAAAATGAGCGCCGGCGAATGGGAAATGCACTCATTCGGCGCCACAATAGCCCGAAACAGCGCCAAATGGAGGGAAAGCACCTCATTCGGCGCCAAAAAGTGCGGGAATAGCGCCGGGGAGAGAGAAAACGACCAGTTAGGCGCCAAACAAGGCAGAAATAGCGCCGGGGAGGCGGAAGAGAAGGGCGGAGGGGATGGGGCGGGAGGCCGGCGGTAAAAAAATGTAAAAAGTGGGAATAAAATGGAAAAATTGTTATAACTTTGTCACACTTGCGTATAAGAATAGTTTATGATCACATTCATCGGCGAATACATCTCGAGAGTGGACGACAGGGGCAGATTGGTGCTCCCGGCGCCCCTCAAGGGCTGTCTGCCGGCGGGTGGAGATATGAGGTTCGTCGTGAAAAAGAGCATCTACGACGATTGCCTGGAGATGTACACTTTCGAAGAGTGGGCCCGGCAGTCGGAGAAGGTGAAAGACGGCCTCAACTTCTTCAACCCCAAGCACGTACAGTTCTGGAGGGAGTATATGCGCGACCGCGATGTGGTCGAACCGGATTCGAAATTGGGCAGAATCTCAATCTCCCGGAATCTTCTTGACGCAATCGGTGTGAACAAAGAGGTCGTATTCTTTGGCATTGATTTCAAGATAGAGATTTGGGCGAAGGAGAAGTTCGACGCCTCACGTCTGTCTGACGAAAATTACATTGCCATAGCGGAAAGCCTGTCGAAATAAAGGCTGAGCGCTATGTCCGAGTACCACAAACCCGTTCTGCTTAAGGAGAGCGTAGACGCCCTTGTCACGGACGCCTGCGGCGCCTATGCCGACGCCACCTTCGGGGGCGGGGGCCACAGCCGCGAGATAATCAGCCGCCTGAAACCCCAGGGAAAGCTCGTCGCATTCGACCGCGACGAAGACGCACTCGCGAACGCCATCGACGACCCGCGGTTCACACTCATCCACAACGACTTCAGATTCATCTATAACTATTCCCTCACGGAAACGGAGGGAGGGTTCGACGGCATCCTGGCCGATCTGGGAGTGTCGTCGCACCAGTTCGACACGGCGGAAAGAGGCTTCTCGTTCCGCTATAGTGCGCCGCTCGATATGCGAATGAATGTGCAGGGAACAACGACTGCAGCGGACATTGTCAATTCTTATACGCAAGAAGAATTGGAAAAGATTCTTAGGATTTACGGTGAGGTCGAAGACGCCCGGAAGGTCGCGAAGCTTATCGAAAAAGCCCGCGCCCAGAAGCCGATCGAAACTACCGATGACCTGGACAATGCCATTGCAGCCGCCCTGCCTTCTTTCGCAGAGCACAAGTACCTCGCGAAGGTCTACCAGGCGCTGCGTATCGAGGTGAATCAGGAAATGCGCTCGCTGGAAAAATTCCTCGAGGGCACGGCGCTGGCGCTCAAACCCGGCGGACGGCTGGTGGTCATCACCTACCACTCCCTCGAAGACCGTATGGTGAAAAATTTCATCAAAGCCGGCAACATCGACGGCGAAGTCATCCGCGACGTATTCGGACGAACCGACTGTCCGTTCGAGGCCGTCAACCGCAAACCCATCCTCCTCGCAGAGGACGAAATCGCGGTCAACACCCGCGCCCGCAGCGCCAAACTACGAGTCGCCCAGCGGGTCGGAAGGAGCGAAGCGACTGGAGTCCTCGGAGAGGGAGCGGCTGTTCGCAAGAAAAGGAGATAGAATTATGGAGCAGGAGAGAAAATTCAGGTTATCGGACATAGGGCAGTTGCTGAAGAACAGCGTCAAGGCCATCTTCGAGGGAGAGTTTCTCCTCCGACTGAAGATCGGGCGCTACTTCATCAACATAGTGGCCGTGTTCATAGTGATCACCTTCACGATCTATATCAGCCTGCTGATAGACAACACGCTGACCAAGGTTGAACGAGGCAGAACCGTGATCGCGGAGCAGGAAGCGATAATCGCGATGCGCACCTATGAACTCTCCTCGCTGACCAGAAGAAGCGGAGCGGAGAAGCACCTGGCAGAACTGGGGTCGACATTAAGGGAGGCGGAGAAACCGCCGATAGTATTAAAGTAATGGCAGAAGAAACGAAACAGGAAACCAGAAAGAGGGACAGGATCAGCTACGCGCTGTACCTGTACTACCTCCTGATGCTTCTCGTGGGGATATTCCTCGCGGGCAGGTTCCTGTATCTCAAAGTCTTCTGGAGGCCGGACGCGGAGATAGAGAAGAAACTCACGCAGCCCATACGCAAGGTAAACCTGGCGCCCACGCGCGGGTGCATCCTGGCCGCGGACGGCCGACCCATAGCGATGTCGTACCCCCGCTACCAGCTCTTCATCGACCCGTTGGCCCGCAAGGGCGACTATGACAAGATGAAACCCGAGGTCCGCGACTCCTGCATCCGGCTGTGGAAAGAAAACGCCGCCGGCTTCGCCCAAGGCCTCGCGGTGGTTTTCCCCGACCATAGCGCCGACTACTTCCGCACCCGCCTATGGGCCGCGTTCGACCAGGGCAGCCACTTCCGTATGATAGGCAAGCCTATCGAAAAGGAGCAGCTCGAGTTCCTGAAGAGTTACCCCCTGATTAGGGACGGCCGCTACCTTGGCGGCGTGTGGTGGGAGGACGTGCCCACCCGCCGCTATCCCTACGGCTCGCTCGCCAAGCGCACGATAGGCAGCGTGGTCGAAAATGCCGACGGCGCCTACTACAGCGGCATCGACGGCAAGTACAATTACGTCCTGCACGGCGAGCCCGGCCGCTATTATATGAAGAAGACGGACAACGGCTACGTCCGCGACTACGACAGCACCTACGTGAAAGCTGTCAACGGCCTGGACATCCGCACCACGCTGAACATAGACTACCAGGACATCGCCGACAAACTGCTCCGCAAGTACGTGGAGCCGGAAGACGACCTGGAGGCGGCGTGCTTCGTGCTGATGGACGTGAAGACGGGCGCGGTCAAGACTATGGTCAACCTCTCCCGCGGCATCAGCGGCACGGGCCTGTTCGGCGAGAACGAAAGCGTGGCCGTAATGCGCCGCGGCGAGCCCGGCTCGGTGTTCAAGATCACCACCCTGATGACCTGCATCGAAGACGGAATAGTCACTTCCGCAAACCAGACGATTCCCGCGAAGGACGGCCTCGTGCAGGTGGACGGCTACCAGAAGATGTGGCCCGCCGACAAACACATCAAGGACTACATAGCGAAATACCACACCAGCAACATCCCTCTCTGGTACTGCGTGAAGCTCTCCTCCAACAACGCGTTCAGGTATCTCGCGGTCAATTACTACAAAGACAAGCCCGAAGACTTCATCGCCAGGCTGCACACCTACAACCTCGGCAAGTCGTTCGACTTCGATGTCTACGAGCCGATCACGACCCCTACGCTGAAGTATCCCACGGACGAGAAGTGGTCGAAGGCCGACCTCGGACAGATAGGAATGGGTTACACGGTGAGCGTGACTCCTATGCACGTGCTGGCCTACTACAACGCCATCGCCAACGGCGGAAAGATGATGAAACCCTACCTGGTGGAAGACATCGAGCAGGACGGCAAGATAATCGAGAAACTGGGCCCGTCGGTGCTGAACGCCAGCATCTGCAAGCCGGAGACTGCGAAGCTGCTCACCGAGATGCTCTGCCACGTGACCGTCTACGACGAAAACCCGAAGATGAGAGGCACGGCGTGGAGACTCTCGCAGATTGCGGACAAGGTCAAGGTGGCCGGCAAGACCGGCACGGCGGACGTCTACACCAACGGCCGCTACATCCAGGCAAACGGCGCGCGCAAGCAGCAGGGAATGTTCGTGGGCTTCTTCCCCGCCGAGGACCCGCAGTACACGGTGATCTGCGTCGTCTACTCCAAGATATCCGAGAAAGAGTTCGCCGGAGGAGTCATCCCGGCGAGCGTGATCAGAGACTTTATAAAGGAAATATATAATATAGATCCATACTGGAATGAAACTGTCGAAGCTGATTCAAGGCCTTGACGCCGAGATACTCGCCGGGACTCCGGAAACTGAAATCTCGAGCGTGTGCTGCGACTCCAGAAAAGCCGCGGCCGGGGCATTGTTCATAGCCGTCAAGGGCACCGCCCTGGATGGCCGAAGCTTTGTCGGCGACGCGCTCGGCAGAGGCGCGGTCGCGGCCGTGGAAACCGGCCGCGAAGGCCTCGCCGCTCTCGCCGACCGCTTCTTCGGCCACCCCTCCGGCGCCCTGAAACTCGTGGGCATCACCGGCACCAACGGCAAAACCACCACCGTCACCCTGCTCTACAACCTCTTCAGGGCAATGGGCTACGAATGCGGCCTGCTTTCGACTATCGCCAACTACGTGGGCAGTGAAAAATCCGAGACCGCGAACACCACGGCCGACCCCGTCACCATCAACTCGCTTATGGCGGAGATGGTTGCGAAAGGCTGCGAATACTGCTTTATGGAGGTCAGCTCCATCGGAGTGGAGCAGCACCGCACGGACTTCCTGGATTTCAACGTGGGAATCTTCTCGAACCTCACCCACGACCATCTCGACTACCACAAAACGGTGGCCGAGTACCTCCGCTGCAAGAAACTCTTCTTCGACAACCTGCCGAAGGGAGCGACCGCAATCACCAACATCGACGACAAACACGGCCTCGTGATGGTGCAGAACACCAAAGCCGATGTCGTCACCTATTCGACCCGCAGCGGCGCGGACCACACCTGCAAGATAATGGAGCAGAGCATCGACGGTATGCTCCTGAAGATCGACGGCACCGAAGTGTGGACACGCCTGGTGGGCGAACACAATGCCTACAACATTCTCGCTATCTACAGCGCGGCGCTTGCTCTCGGCGCGGGCAAAGAAGAAGCCCTCGTCGGAATCAGCAAGCTCCAGTCGGCTCCGGGGCGCCTCGAGACGCTGCGCGGGCCGCAGGGGAAAACGGTGGTTATAGACTACGCCCATACCCCTGATGCGCTGGAGAATGTGCTGAAGACCCTCCGCCAGGTGGAGCCGGACCACGAACTGGTGTGCGTGTTCGGCTGCGGCGGCGACCGCGACCGCACGAAGCGCCCGGAGATGGCCGCGATAGCGGAGCAGTATGCGGACCGCGTCTTCGTGACGGCCGACAACAGCCGCACCGAACGCACGGAAGACATTATGGCCGAAATCGTGACCGGTTTCTCGCCGAAGGGCCGCCTCAAAGCCCTCTGCATAGCCGACCGCGCAGAGGCTATCAGAGCCGCCATCACAATGTCGCAGAGCCCCTGCACCATACTGCTCGCAGGCAAGGGCCACGAAGACTATCAAGTAGTAGGAACCGAAAAAGTCCACTTCGACGAGCACGAAGTGGTCGATGAAATATTCAAACAACTGTAAGAGATGCTGTTCTACCTTTTTGAACTTCTTAAAAAGTACGATATCCCCGGACAGGGACTGATGACCTACTTCTCGTTCAGGGCCATCCTCGCCAACGTCATCGCCATCATCGTGGCGTACTTCTTCGGAAAGCGTGTGATCAAATGGCTCCAGAAGAAGCAGATCGGCGAGACCATCCGCAACCTCGGCCTCGAGGGCCAGATGAGCAAGGCAGGCACCCCCACTATGGGCGGCGTCATCATCATCGTGGCGCTTCTGGTCGCGGTGCTGCTCGTCTGCGACCTGTCAAACGTGTATGTGCAGCTTCTCATTCTCACCACCATCTGGTGCGGCGGACTCGGCTTCGCCGACGACTATATCAAGGTGTTCAAACACAACAAAGAGGGCCTGAGCGAAGGCAAAAAGCTCATCGGCCAGTTCCTGCTCGGCATTATGATCGCCGGCACGGTGTGTTTCAGCCCGAACATTGTAGTCCGCCAGGAAGTCGAGCAGACCGAGCAGATCTCCGAAGCCGGCGAGCCCACGGGCGAGGTGGACCACGGCCGCTATATGTCCGAAGACGTGATCAAGAGCACGAAGACCACCATCCCGTTCGTGAAATCGCACGAGTTCGACTACAAATACCTCATCCCATTCAAGGGCGCGTTCGGATGGTACTGCAGGTGGGCGCTTTACGCGCTGGTTATCATATTCATCGTGCTCGCCTGCTCCAACGGAGCCAACCTCACCGACGGAATGGACGGTCTTTCGGCCGGCACCTCCGCGATAGTCGGCGTGGTGATAGGTATCCTGGCGTGGCTCGGCGGCAACGTGATCGACGCAGGCTACCTCAACATTATGTACATCCCGGGCTCCGGCGAGACTGCCGTGTTTATGGCGGCGTTCGTCGGCGCGCTCGTGGGCTTCCTCTGGTTCAACACCTTCCCCGCCCAGGTGTTTATGGGCGACACGGGAAGCCTGATGATAGGAGGAGTGATCGGAGTGAGCGCCGTGCTCATCCGCAAAGAGTTGCTTCTGCCCATCCTCTGCGGCATATTCCTGATGGAAAGCCTGTCCGTGATCCTTCAGAGGGGGCATTTCAGATACACTAAACGCAAATACGGCGAGGGCCGTAGGCTGTTCCTGATGGCTCCGCTCCACCACCATTACCAGAAACAGGGCATCCCCGAACCGCGCATCGTGGTGCGCTTCTGGCTCGTCGGAATAGTGCTGGCAGTCGGCACCCTGGCATTGCTAAAGATCAGGTAGGATTATGGGAAGAATAGTAGTACTCGGAGGAGCTGAGAGCGGCGTGGGAGCCGCCATCCTCGCAAAGGTCAAAGGCTTCGATGTGTTTCTTTCCGACAACGGAAAGCTGAAGGACGACTATAAAGCGCTGCTGGACAACTGGCAGATCGCCTATGAAGAAGGCGGCCACACCCCCGAAAAGGTGCTGGACGCGGACGAGGTAGTGAAGAGCCCCGGCATCCCGGAGACGGCGCCTATGGTGCGCGCCCTGCGCGACAAGGGCATCCACGTCATCTCCGAGATCGAATTCGCTGCGCGCTACGACACCGCGAAGAAAATCTGCATCACCGGCTCGAACGGCAAGACCACCACTACCAGCATCATCTACTACCTGCTGAAGGAGGCCGGCCTCAACGTCGGACTCGGCGGCAACATCGGCAAGAGCTACGCCCTGCAGGTGGCCACGGAGCAGCACGACTACTACGTGCTCGAGATCAGCAGCTTCCAGCTCGACGGCTGCTACGATTTCCGCCCGGACATCGCCATCATCACCAACATCACGCCCGATCATCTGGACCGCTACGACTACAATATGGAGAACTACGTCCGCTCGAAGTTCCGCATCACGCGCAACCTCCGTCCGGAAG
>JAFYIK010000249.1 GCA_017538685.1 Bacteroidales bacterium
ATACGACTACACTTATTACTTCAACACCTTCTCCCCCCAGTACATAGCCCAGTGGTGCGAACTTAACAGCCACCGTATGCTGAATCCTGTCTTCCGTCTCTTCCAGAGCGAGCTGGAGACAGTATATGAAGAGAAGAACCGCGCTTCGGACAACACGATGCAGGCGCCCCTTATGGAGATGATACGCATCTTCTCCGACGGCAATCCCTATTCGTATGAGATTATCGGAAGCACGGAAAATCTCAAGAACCCGCGCCTCGAGGAGATGATGAACTTCTTCCACAAGTACTATGTCGGCAACAATATGGGCCTCATCCTCTCCGGCGATTTCGATCTCGCGACCATCGAGCCGCTTCTCGAGAGCACCTTCGGCCGTCTCCCTGCCGGCGAAATAGCCGTGAAGGAGCCAGTCAAGGTTCCTGAGATGAAGGGCGCCCGCGACGTGAAGATCAAGGCGGACATCCCTATGCTGAAGATTGCAGTCTACGGCTTCAACGGCCCGAAAGACGGTGATCCGGACGCCCGCGCGCTCGACCTCGCCGCGTCGCTGCTCAGCAACAGCTTCTCCTCCGGCCTTCTCGACTCGCTCACCACCAACCATAAGGTGCTTATGGCCACGGCCGCCCGCCTGCCCCTGTTCACCGAGATGGGCATAGCCGGCTATGTGATCATACCGTCCATACCGTTTGGATCCCTGCCCAAGGCCGAAAAACTCGTGCGCGAGCAAGTGGAGAAGATAAAGGCCGGCAAGTTCTCCGACGCCGACCTCGAAGCCCTCAAACTTGAGGCGGCGCGCAATGCGATGTCGCAGCTCGAAACTATCAGTTCCCGTTCCGAGCAGATGGTCGAAGTGATGGCGCAGAACCGCAGTTGGGCAGACTATCTGGCAGAGGTCGAGTCCATCAGGAACATCACCCGTGAAGACGTGATCCGTGTGGCCAACAAGTATTTCGGCTCCAACTACATCCGCTTCGAAAAGGTGAAAGGAGACTATCCTAAAGACAAGGTGGCGGCTCCGAAGTTCGATCCCGTCGTGCCCAAGCACGCAGGAGAGAAGTCCGAGTATGCCAAGAAACTCGAGGAGATGCCCGTGGGCGACAAGGAGCCCCGCCTGCTCGATTTCGCAAATGATGTGGAGAAGATCAAGCTGAATGACCTTGTCACTCTCTACTATAAAGCCAATGAAGTCAACGATCTGTTCAGCCTGACCGTACAGGTGGACGAAGGCTTCAACGAAGACCCGACGATTCCTTTCGTGGCCAGCTTCCTCAACACAATCGGAACTGATTCCCTGAACATCCAGCAGCTCTCCAAGGCCTGGCAAAACCTCGGAACCAGTTTCTCAGTGGGCAACGGCAACCACAACTTCACGATGAGTATGACAGGCTACGACAGCCGTTTCGCTCCTTCGCTGAAGCTTCTCCGTCATTTCGAGGACCACGCCAAGGCAGACAAATCCAGCTTCAAGGAACTGAAGCAAAGCATCGAGCTTGAGAAGAAGACCTTCCTCACAGGAGGCACTTCCAACATTATGCAGGCCACTATGCAGCGTGTATTCTTCGGAGAGAACGCCCCCAAGCTCGTTGCCTTGGACGCCAAACAGCTCGACAAAGTGGGCGCCAACGGTCTGCTGGCCAAGTTCTCCGAACTGCTGAGCAAAGAGTGCAGCATATTCTATTGCGGTTCCCTTCCGAAAGAGACGGTTATCGAGGCCCTGCTCACGGAGCTCAATCTTGAGCGCGTAAATGTTGCGACCAAGCGCAATTACCTCAAGTACCAGGTCTACGACGAGCCGACAGTGTTCTTCTACAACCTGCCCGGTTCCCGTCAGGCTCAGATAATGACTTATCAGACTCCTTCAGCCCCTGCAGACGATATGCAGGCCACTCTACTCGAGGTACTTGGCGAGTATTTCGGCGGCGGTATGTATTCGGTGATGTTCCAGGAAGTGCGTGAGTTCCGCTCTATGGCTTACTCGGCGCACGGCCAGGCAACGCGTCCGCTGCCCGCTGAGGCCGGAGAGCACGCGCTGTTCATCAACTCGCTCGGCACCCAGGCGGACAAGAGCCTGGCCGCGCTCGAACTCCTCGACTCGCTGCTCACCAACTTCCCGCTCAAGGAATCCACCTTCACGGCTTCCGTGCAGTCCATCACTGCTGAAGCAAATAACGGTTATCCCTCCTTCCGCGGAGTGGCTTCCTCTATCCACAACTACGAAATCCAGGGTTACACTGAAGATCCCGACAAGGCTATCCTCGATAATCTCGGCGATATTACCCTCGAAGGTCTCAAGGCCTATTACGACGAGTTTGTGAAGACCGCAAATCGCAGCATCATCATTGTCGGCGACCGCACCAAACTCCCTATGGACAAGATAGCGGAGTACGGAAAGATCGTGGAACTGACGCAGAAGGATATCTACAAATAGTCGCGATAGGCGTCTTTTGCATTAAAGAATGTGCAAGGTTTGTTTTTTTACGACATACCTTGCACATTAATTATTGGCTACAATACATCCTGCGGCCATCTATATGTTCAAGGTCTGCTGAACAAAATCAAACCTTGAACAAAAGAAACGCTGAAAAGCTCTATTCCGCCGTGGCGGCCTCGAGTTTCTTCATCATCGCGAACATAAAGATCGCGGAGACGACGCAGACGCCGAGGAAGACGCTCCACACGACCCAGAGGGGAATCGAGCCCCAGAGGTGTCCGCCCACCTGCACGAGGAAGTTTCCGAGGGCGGTGGCGACGAACCACATACCCATCATCATACCTTTGTACTTCGGAGGCGCGACCTTCGAGACGAAGGAAATACCCATAGGGCTGAGCAGAAGCTCGCCGAAAGTGAGGATGAGGTACACGGTAATGAGCCAGTAAGGCGACACGAGAGTCTCGGGCATACCAGCCTCGCGGGCTGCCGCCTGCACATCGGGAGTATTAAGACCGATCGAGGCGAAGACCATCAGGCCGAAAGCGACTGCCGCCACGAGCATACCGTAGGCAATCTTGCGGGGTGCTGACGGCTCCTTGCCTTTCTTTGCGAGGGCGCCGAAGATAGCCATCGACACAGGAGTAAGGGCTACAACATAGAACGGGTTGAAATGCTGGAAAATCGGAGCGCTGATTGCAATCGAACCGCTGAGACGCTCATACTGCCAGACAAGATACGCGCAGGCAAGAGCGACTACTGCTACGCCGATCCACTTGCCCCTGCGGGCGGTCTCTTTGTCGAAGATGGTGAACAGCGCATAAACTATAATGATCACCGCCACCAGGTTCCACACATTGAAAGGCATAGAAGCGAGCCCTTCGGAACTGCGCTGGGTGAACTCGTCGGCAAAATAAGTGAGGGTGAGTCCGTTCTGATGGAAGCTCATCCAGAAGAAGATAACGACAGCGAACACCAGGAACAGCGCGACCATACGTTTCTTGGTCTGCTCCGGGGTGAGGGTGTCCACGATCTGGGCCTTCTCGCCCTTCTTCGTTCCGCCCTCCACGTGCTTGAACCAGCTGCGGAAAGCGTAATAGATAGCGATTGAAACGATCAGCGAGACACACGCCACGGCAAACGAGAAGTGATATGCAGAATTGCCGTCGAAGCCGAGGGTGATAGCCCACTCGCGAATCTTGATGGCGGCCGTCGGGGCGAAGAGCGCGCCGAGGTTGATGGCCATATAGAACAGCGAGAAACCGGAATCGCGCTTCGCAGCATACTGGGGATCGTTGTACAGATCTCCCACCATCACCTGCAGGTTACCCTTGAACAGTCCGGTACCGAAGCCGATCAGCAGCAAGGCGGCCAGCATAGCCACCAAAGCGACCGTCCCGCTTCCAAGGGGAACGGAAAGCAGCAGATAACCGGCGAACATAACGAAGATGCCGGCGGTCACCATCTTGCCGAAGCCGAATTTGTCGGCCAGAATGCCTCCGATGAGGGGGAAGAAATACACGAGCATAAGGAACGAGCTGTAAATGAGACCGGCCGTTCCCGCTTCGAGGCCGAAGTTCGCGCGAAGGAACAGGGCGAACACGGCGATCATAGTGTAGTAGCCGAAGCGCTCGCCGGTGTTGGCGAGAGCGAGGGCAAACAAACCTTTGGGTTGGTTCTTGAACATATATCGAATAATTACTGATTATTTCTCGAGCACCAAATTTACTAATTAATTGTTAAATTTGGGGGATATGAAGAGAATTCTGATCAAAGCGTTCCTCGGATTGTTTTCCTGGCTGCCTCTTTGTGTGCATCATTTCAATGCGCACATAATAGGCTGGCTGGCACGCTGCGTGGTCAGATACAGAGTCAATGTGGTCCGGACGAACATAGACAAAGCCTTCCCCGAGAAATCGGAAAAAGAGCGCAGAAAGATCTTCAAGGACTTTTATCTCCATTTCGGCCAGATTATCACGGAAGCGATATGGTTCGGTGGCAGTTCTCCCGAGCGCATCCGCCGTTCGAAGATAGTCACGGTCTCCAACCCCGACGAACTCCGCCGGCTCGCCGGAAAGCGCGAGGGCACTATGGTCCTGTTCGCGCATTGCGGCAACTGGGAAGTGCTTCCCGGCTTCCCCTTCTTCGACTATGGCGACGGCCCTTCTCCCCTCACCGAGCAGAACACCGCGGACGTGTACAAGCGCCTGGCCGATCCTGTGTGGGATAAGATAATAGGCGAAAACCGCAGGCACGCCCTCAGCAAAGATTACGCGAACTTCGTGGAGTCCGGTTCCATCCTGCGCCACGTCCTCGAGCACAAGAACCAGGGAATGTTCTGGTTCTTCTGCACGGACCAGTGGCCCTACGGCAGCGCAAAAGCTTACACGCACATCACATTTATGCACCGCAAGACCCGCTCGATGACAGCGGCGGCAGCAGTGGCCCGCAAACTGAACCTCGCTATATGCTATATGTCCATTACGCGCGGCAAGGGCGGAAAGAAATACATAATCGAGTTCAAGCCTATAGCGGACAATGCCTCGACCCTCAGCGAACAGGAAATAATCGAACAATATTACAAGTACATAGAAGAAGACATCTACACCGACCCAGGGAACTATCTATGGTCGCACCGCAGATGGAAAAACACACCCGACACGCAATGAAAAAGACACTGACCGCAGCCGCAGTCCTGCTTCTCGCGACGCTCCAGGCAAGCGCGCAGGAAGTGACGTATGCCCTTCCGAAAACCGCCATCACGGTGGAAGTGACATACACCCAGGACATTATCCACGCCGGCAAATATGCCAAATACGCCAAGGAACTTCTCGGACTGGATGTTGCTCAGAAAGACACCGTCTTGACCAATATTTCCGGTTTCAATATCCGTCCCAGGGTGGAAGCAGACCAGTCGAGGCGTTTCTCGCTCAACCTCACTTCCAACACCCGTCCGGCTCTCCTTGCCCTCACCGAGCAGGGCCTTGTCGCAGGCAATGAAAACGAACTGAAAGACAAGCGCAACCACGGCGCCCAGGGCAGGCAGGTCAATTACAGAAAGCCTGAACAGAAACCGAAGGAGCCAGTCAAAACACCGGTCTACGAAGAGCAGATAGTCACCCGCCTGGACTCCCTCGGCTGCGAGATTAATGACACTATCCTCGTGGAGGTCATCCCCGTGGATTCCCTTTTCATAGAGGCCCACGAAGCCGCAGAATCCATCATAGAGCTGCAGGAGCAGCGCTACAAGATCCTCATCGGCGACACCGACGCCTCCTATGCCGGCGAAGCCCTGGGTACCGCAATCACGGAGCTCACCCGTATGGAAAACGAACTGCTCGCTCTCTTCCAGCCTGCAGTCGAGACCGTCAAGGGCAAGGCCTTCTTCGACGTCATCCCCGACCGCGAGGGCAGCTTCGCCGTGTTCGCGCTTGACCCCTTCCGCGGACCCGTCAGACCGACCAAAGCCAGCTCGGATATCTTCGACCTCGTGGTCACGTCTGAGCCTATGGCCACCGCCCCCGCAGCGCCGTCCACAAGAAAGCAGCCGACCCAGAAGATCCACTACCGCATCCCCGCTGTCTGCACTGTCACGCTCACCGACGGCGCGAATGAAATCGTCAGCCTCCGTCTGCCCGTCTACCAGCTCGGGCTCGAAACCGCTTATCCTTTGTATGACTAATAACTTGAAGATATGACAATCAAAGACCTCGCTCCATCCATCGTATGGAACAACTTCTACCAGATTACCCGTATTCCGCGTCCCTCGAAGCACGAGGAAAAGATCCGCGCATTCCTTCTCAAGTGGGCTGAAGATCACAATATCGAAGCCTTCGCGGACGACACCGGAAACGTCATAATGCGCGTCCCCGCCACCCCGGGATTCGAAAACCGCAAGGGTGTGATCCTTCAGGGCCATATGGATATGGTCCCCCAGAAGAATTCGGACGTTAAGCACGACTTCCTCACCGACCCTATCGAGACCAGGGTCGAAGGCGAATGGCTGAAGGCCTGCGGAACCACCCTCGGTGCCGACAACGGCCTCGGAGTAGCGCTCGCGATGTCCGTAGCCGAGAGCAAGGACGTAAAGCACGGCCCCATTGAGATCCTCGTTACCTACGACGAAGAGACGGGAATGACCGGAGCGGCCGCCCTCAAACCGGGCGTGCTCAAGGGCGACATCCTCATCAACCTCGACTCCGAGACGGAGGGCGAACTCTATGTGGGCTGCGCCGGCGGTGTGGACGCGTCGGCCGAAGGCACATACGCGGCCGTCAGCGCCCCGGCAGGCTACACCACAGTCCAATTCGCCGTCAAGGGCTGCCAGGGCGGACATTCCGGTATGGATATCATCCTCTACCGTGCGAACGCCAATAAAGCGGCGGCCCGCATCCTCCTCGAGGCGATGAAGACGGAAGACATAAAGCTCGTCAGCCTCGAAGGCGGCACCCTGCGCAACGCTATCCCTCGCGAGTGCTTCGCGACCCTCCTCGTGAAGGACTATGCCGCAGCGAAAGCCACGGTCGCGCAGATCGCCGCGGTCCTCAAGGGCGAATACGCCGAGACCGACCCGGATATGACGGTAATCTTCGAAAAGGCCGCCTCCCCCGCCGCCAAATGCGCTGCGGACGCGGATGCAAAACGCATAATCGATGCAATCGTCGCTTGCCCTGACGGAGTGGAGCGTATGAGCGCGTCCGTGCCCGGCCTCTGCGAGACCAGCACCAATATGGCTATGGTCAAGGTCGCGGATGGAAAGTGGTTCGTCAAGAGCCTGCTTCGCAGCTCGATCGACACCGCCAAGATGGCCCTCGCAGACAAGATGAAGAGCGTCTTCGACCTCGCGGGCGCCGAGATAAAGTTCGACGGAGCCTACTCCGGATGGAAACCGAATCCGAACTCCGCCATCCTCAAGGTGATGAAGGAGGTCTACCAGAAGATGTTCGGAAAGGAGGCGCTCGTGATGGCCATCCACGCCGGACTCGAGTGCGGCATCCTCTCCGGAGCCTACCCTCACTGGGATATGGTCTCCTGCGGACCGACCCTCCTCAGCCCGCACTCTCCCGATGAGCGCGCGCACATCCCTTCAGTGGCTAAAGTCTGGGACTACCTGCAGGAAGTCCTCGTGAACATACCCGAATGACAGAAGAAGTCCGCAGCCAACTGATCGACTGGGCCGAGACCTACAACGACCCCGCCTACTTCGTGGAGGATCCCATTGCGTTCCCCCGCGAGTTCGCCTCGCGCGGCGCGTCCCTCCAGGACATCGAGATCGCGGCTGTCTTCGCCGCTCACCTCGCCTGGGGCCGCCGCGCTATGATAGTCCGCGACTGCCAACGCCTCTTCGACGAAATGGACTGGCGCCCCTA
>JAFYIK010000250.1 GCA_017538685.1 Bacteroidales bacterium
ATAATATGGGGTTTTTGCTTAAGATGTCCCAAAAATCGGGACATCTTTTACACCGGGAGTTATTTAAAGAGTTTTTTCACCAGTTCGGCGACGTCGGGGACGCGGACGATTTCGATCTTCGCGTTCTTCACGGCGTCCAGATTGGAGTACGAACTAAGGAAGATCTTGCGGAAACCGAGGCGCTGGGCTTCGATGACGCGACGGTCGGCCTGGGCCACGGGGCGGATTTCGCCGCTGAGGCCGACTTCGCCTGCAAAGCAGAAGTCGGACGGGATGGCGAAATCGAAATTCGACGAGAGTACCGCGCAGATGACCGCCAGATCACACGCCGGATCGGTAATCTTCAGGCCTCCGGCCATATTCAGGAACACGTCTTTCGCGCTGAGATGGAATCCGGCTCTCTTTTCGAGAACTGCCAGAAGCATATTCAGGCGGCGCACATCGAAACCTGTTGCGGAACGCTGTGCGGTGCCATACGCCGCGGTGGAGACAAGAGCCTGGACTTCGAACAGGAACGGACGTGTGCCGTCCAGCATCGCGCAGATGGCGGTGCCGCTCAGACCCTGCTCGTGCATAGGGATGAGCATTTCGGAAGGATTCGCCACTTCGCGAAGACCCGTGCCGGTCATCTCGAACACGGCGAGTTCGGACGTGGAGCCGAAACGATTCTTGATGGACCTCAAAATCCTGTATGATCCGCGGTTTTCGCCTTCGAATTGCAGGACCACGTCGACTATATGCTCCAGAATCTTCGGACCGGCGATGAAACCGTCTTTCGTGATATGGCCGATCAGGATCACCGGCACTCCGGAATCTTTCGCGAAACGGAGAAGACGGGCTGCGACTTCCTTGATCTGGGAGACTGAACCCGCGGCGGATTCGACGGTCTCCGTGTACATAGTTTGCACGGAATCCACCACCATCAGGTCCGGCTGAATCTCTTCGGCTTCTGCCAGGATATTCTCGAGGAGGGTCTCTGCGTAAATCAGGCAGTTGTCAGCATCGCCGCCGAGACGCGCCGCGCGCATCTTAACCTGTTTCGCACTTTCCTCACCTGTGACATACAATGTACGGAGCGAAGGACAATGAAGAGGTATCTGCAGAGAGAGGGTGGATTTGCCGATTCCGGGTTCGCCGCCTATCAGCACCAGGGATCCCGGCACCATACCGCCGCCCAGAAGGCGGTCGACCTCGGCGCTCCCGAGGCTCACGCGAGCCTCGGCCGAGAGGTCGACTTCGCGAAGGCTCACCGGTTTGCGGCGCTCTAAAGCGCCCGCAAACTGCGCCTTCGCCGCCTTGCCCGCGGCGGGCACCGGAGCCTCCACCATCGTGTTCCATTCCTTGCACGCCGGGCACTGCCCCATCCATTTCGGGCTCTCGTTTCCGCAATTCGTGCAATACCAAAGACTCTTCGCTTTCGGCATAACTATCTCTCCAGTTTAAATAATTCCATTTCGGACAGTTGTCCGCTTTCGATTTTGAAACGCAGTGCCGTGCGAAGGACCTGCCAGCCCTGGAGGCCGCACGCACCGGGATTGAGGGTCATCATCTGGTAGTGGTCGTCGTACATCACTTTCAGGATGTGCGAATGTCCGCAGACGAATACCTGCGGCCGGAAGCGCTCGATCAGGGCGCGGGCGCGATAATCGTAGTGCCCGGGATAACCGCCTATGTGCGTCATCAACACACTCATTCCGCCGCATTCAAACAACTGATATGCGGGGTATTCATAGCGTATGTCCTGCCCGTCGCAATTTCCGTGGACCCCCACAACCGGTTTCCAATCTGAAATCTGTTTGGTGAAATCCACTCCTCCTCCCCAGTCGCCTGCGTGCCACACCACGTCGCACGGTTCCAGGAACTCCTTGAATTCCGGGGACCAGACTCCGTGCGTATCGCTGATCAGTCCAACTAACATATCGAGTCAAAGATACGAAATAATAATCTCTGGATTTGCCGACTTTTAAAAAAATATTTCTAACTTTAAGGGTTGAAAACCTATGAGCTAATACCAAATTTAACCAAAATCATATGAGTCAAATCCGACCGAAAAGCATTTTGAGCACCGTCTTGGCTGCTCTCATTGCGATTTTCCTTACCTCCTGTGAGGGAGGGGAAAATGTACTGCCCGACGGATTTTCCTTCAACTTCAATCCGAAGGAAGTGACAATCCCCTCTACCGGCGGCAGTGCCACCGTCACCTTCAAGGCTCCCTACGACTGGAGTGTCGAAAGCACCGCGGAATGGATCCAGGTGACCCCGACTTCCGGAACCGTAGGAGATGTCACCGTGGAGATCTCGGTAGGCGTCAACCCCGCCCGCGAATCCCGCACCGCGACCGTCTCGGTCTCGCTGCCCGGATTCGAGTACACTGAATCTTTGAAGGTCACCCAGTTCGCCTGGGATCCGTCCATAGCCCTTTCAGAGGAGGCCCTCACGGCCCCTGCTGAGGGTATGACCGCCACCTTCAAGGTCAATGCTACCAACGACTGGAGCGTTTCCTCCGATGTCGATTGGATCACCCTCAGCCCTGAAGCAGGCGGCTTCGGCGAGACGGAAGTTACCGTCACCTTCGCTGCCAACCCGGTGGCCAGAGAACGTGCAGGCGTCATCACCGTCGCAGGTGAAGGCCAGACCGCAAGCGTGGCCGTAAGCCAGGCTGCCGCAGAACCCGCGCTCGATCTTTCCGCAGAGAATGTGGAGGTCAATAGCGAGGGCGACGCCGTGACGCTTACCATCTTCACCACCCTCGAATGGACGGCTGTCCCGGCCGACGAATGGGTCACCGTGGAGCCCGTCGAGGGCGACTATGGCGAGTCATCCGTGGTGATCACAATCGCAGAGAACGTCATCGCCCGCGAGCGCACCTCTTCTGTGGTGTTCACGTCCGGCGAACTGACCGTGACGCTGCCCGTCGTGCAGGCGCCCGCTCCGGCGTGGATCACCCTTTCCGGCTATGAGGCCGAGTTCGCCTCCGGCGCCGGAAGCCTCATCCTGACCGTCACGACCAACGCCGACTGGACGGTGGGAACCGAGGCCGAATGGATCACCCTCTCAGCTGAGTCAGGTGAGCCCGGCGAGGCGCAGGTTACCGTCGCGGTGGCAGTCAACGACTCCCCGGATGCCCGCAGCGCAGACATCGTTTTTGTCGCAGTCAATGAAACAGCCACCCTCAAGCTGGCCCAGAAGGGTCGCGGAGAGCTCGGCGGCATCACCGGCGACATAGGCGAATGGGGCGACGGCGGCGAAGCCGAATATGGAAGAAAATAACTAAAACAACCATTGATATATGACCAAACGTTCAGCCCTGATGCTGGTTCCGCTCGCAGCCTTTTTGCTGGGAGCGTGCAACCAGTTGCCCGAAGGAGTAAACAACTTGGGGCAGTCCCGGGAGATTCATCTCGCGGGGTCCATCGGCTCGTACACCAAAGTCTCGGGGTCCGCTTTTGATGCGGGCGATGAGACGGGCCTCTTTATCGGAAGCCCGGTGAACGTGTCCAATGTCAAAATCACCAGCAACGGGGAAGGCGGTTTCACCCCTTCCGAGAAGCTGTACTGGGCCGCGGGACAGCAGGACGATGAAGCATCCGAATTCATCGCCTATTATCCCTACATAGCCGAGGCCAGTGTCGAATCCGATCTCACTTTCGAATTGCAGACGGACCAGACTTCAGCCGAAGCCCTTGCGGCCTCTGATTTCCTTTACGCCCACGCAGAGGCAACTCCTGCCGATGCCGGCGTGAACCTCCCCTTCAACCACTTAATGTCGAGCTTTGCAATCAGCGTCGACTGTATGGTGGAGGGCCACTACATCACCGACGTGACGGTTGACGGCGTGCAGGTGGCGGCCAGCGTCACCCTCGCCGACGGCAGCGTCGTGGCAGCGGGCGACCCGGCCGCCGTGCAGGGAGCCGTGACCAACGAAGGTTTCTTCCTCGTGGTCGTGCCTCAGACTGCTTCCCCGGAAATCATCCTCGGCGTTTCCAACGGAGAGAAGGTCTCCTTCACTCCTCTCAAGCCCGTGGAATTCCCTGCCGGCAAGACCGTACGCGCACATCTCGTGCTTGAAATGGACACCATCAGCAGCTTCACTGCCGAGGTTGAAGACTGGATCGAAGACGAACTCGTCATTCAGGGCGAAGTCGCCGGCGACAGCGGCCTCGACCATAGCTGGTATGTCTATCTTCCTGAAAGAAACGAAATGATTGAGCTCGTTCCGGATGAAGGCGGACTCCTTACCAGGCGCATCTTCGGTTACGCCTATGAAGAATTCTTCATCTCGAAGGACGGCGAACCGGCGCAGCTGCTCGGCCAGGTGTACCAGAATTACTACTATGCACCGGATGCTGCAGACATCAAACTGATCTACACCAAGGATCTCCGTTATTCCATTCTGGTGGACACCGATCTGGACATCATCGTGAACTTCGATCCGAAGCAGATGAGCCTGTCGATAGAGGAAGTCCCATATGCCTGGGACTCTCTCGGCGACGGTAAGTTCATCGACGGCTTCATTGCCGGCCTTTTCGGATTCCCCGATCAGGAAGTGGATGTGAAGGTATTTATGTCCCTCAATTATGACGGAGTGTATGCCCTGAAGGATCCTTTCAAGGATTTCCGCTGGGTCTCCGAGTATAATTTTGAAGTGGAGCCCGCAGAACTCATCTTTGTGATCAAGGAAGACAATAAGGCTTACTTCAAAGAGTCCTATACCGGATTGAAGTACAGGAGTTACGGACAATTCTGGGTGGAATCCCTCGTTCCTGAAACAGGAGAAGAGATGGAGAACTATGGAATCTTTGACCCGGAAAATCTCTACATCAGTTTCAAAGAGCGTACGGGCACGATGACCGATGTCGGAGGCTGGTACTCCAACCGCTACGGCAAGATGGCGGTCACTCTTCCCGGAGGCACCCGTACGGACCGTTATGAGACCGTTTCCGTGGACTACGTCAACACCCCTTCCGTGACCGACGAACAGAAGATAGTCAATTTCGGGGGTACAGTAGGACTGGACGTCCCCAGAGTCGTCTACGCCGTATTACCCGGCTACCTTACGACGGATGAAATCACAGCCGCATCACCTGCGGAGGCGCTCGAAGTGGACGAATCGGTCCCCGGCGACCATTACACTGCGAACTGGGAATGCCCTGAATCCGGCGACTATACGATTATCGTGTGGGGCCTCTCCGAAGAAGGTGAGGTGCTTACGCACACATCCACCATCTTCAGCGCCAAACTCGAGATGGACAAGCGCTATCTCGCCTGGCTGGGCACCTGGAGCATTGCAGCGTACGGCGGTTCGGTCTACGAATATACCCTCAGCATCAATGAGCCTGAACAGAGCTATACGATGAGCGGATTCTCATTCGATTGCCCGGTCTACTTCGACCAGAGCACGGGAGACATTCTCTTCTACGGCGGATATCAGGTCTACAAGGATGAGGACAATTACATAATGACTATCGGCTATGGTGATGAGCGTTACGCATACCTCTCACCTATGGCCCGCTTCGTTATGGGTGATGACCTCGACACAGCTGAGATTCAGCCTGTGTTGGATGACGTCTTCCTGTTCGGCCAGTGGATCTACTACGCGGATGGATCTTCTTATGGATACTATCATAAGTATGATTTGCTTTACGCGTCCCAGACAATCAGCAGAGTACTGGAAGAAGAAGGGGCGGATGGCGGTCGCGGAGTGCACAGCCAGACCCTCGAAGTTCCTTCCGATGCAACTCCCTTTACAAGAAGTAATAAATAATATATATGAAAAGATACATTAAATTCTTGACAATTGCACTCGCTGCAGGGGCGCTCATTTCCTCCTGTGATTTAAGCGAGAAAGCATCCGATGTTGCCGGAGGAAAAGCCATCCGCTTCACTGCGACCATCGGCCAGTATCAGGTCAAGGCGACCGACACCTCCTTCGAGGAAGGTGATGCCATAGGCCTGTTCTCCACCCAGCCCGTGGAGGCGGACAATGCCCGCCTTACCATCGTGGGCGGCGAATTGAACCCCGACACCCCTATCCTTTGGGGCGAGTACCAGCAGACGGACAAAGCCGTCAATTTCTACGCCTATTATCCTTACCAGGAGCAGGCTACCCCCAGGTTTACCTTCACCGTGGCTGAGGATCAGTCAGTCGAAGCCAACTACAAAGCTGCCGACCTGATGCTCGCCAGCACCACGGCGGCTCCGATCGACGATGCCGTTGTCCTCAACTTCGCGCACCATATGTCCCGCGTCATCTTCGTGGTGGACAACCGCACGGACGCCAAGGTCGTTGAGGTCTCGGTGGACGGTGTCGCTCTCGCAGCGGACGTGAATATCGAGGTTCCTGAGGCAATGGTGGTGAAAGACGGCGAACCCGCTTCCGTCAAGGCGGCCCCCGTGGTCCGCGGCGAGACCGAGGGCTGGTCTGTCATCATTCCTGCGCAGGCCTGTGCTCCTGTCGTCACCGTGAAGATGGACGACGGCAAGGAATATCAGGTTGCTCCCGAAGAAGACGTGTGGATCGAGGCAGGACGCAGCTATATGGTCGGCCTGATCATCGACGCCACTATGACTCCTCCGGCATTCAACGCCACCGTCTCCGACTGGATCGACGACTGGGGCTGGATGGGCAAGGAAGACGATCCCGGCAAGCTGTCTGTGACCTGGCACGTGTCCCTTGGAGGCGAATGGTTTGATATGGAAGAGCAGGAGGACGGCCTCTGGCACGCAATCGTTCCGACAATGGACGAGTATGTCAGGGTTCAGATCGTCAAGAACAATCATTATGGCAACAGCGTCATTCCGAGTTACGAACTGTTCGGAGCGAATACACCTGAGTGGTACGCCCACGAGGTGAAGGAAGGTAAGCCCGTCGAGTTTGCGCTTGCACCTGATTCATATATCACTCTTGCCATTGATGCTCCCGCTATCGAATTCCTGCTTGATCCTGTGACACGTCATCTGACTGTCTCGACGCTTTCCTATGAGTGGGAGACTCTCGGTACCGGATCTATTCTTGAGACTGTCCTCGCCACTTACTTTGACATTCCCAGACAGGAAGTTGAGGTCACGGTGGAGGCTGACTCCCGTATCCCTGGTCTTTATCGCATAAAGAATCCTTATCTGAATTGGGTATGCCCTGAAGGCTTCCGCTATGTGGGTGGTGACGACCTTTTGATCTATGTGCAGGAGGACGGACGCGTACGCTTCGATTTCAACGATACGGGTATCATCTTCGAGAAGGCCGGCCAGATCTATGTTTCTTTAAACACCGGCTACTTATATGAGGATAGAAACGCCGTCCTTGTCTGGGGCGCTGAAGTTATGGCCGGAGGAGACGAAGATTGGGTGGAGTTCAGAACGCCTATGTATGTCGTCCTGCCCGGTGGTTTCCGTCCCGAGGAATTGAGCGTAGAGCTTAATTATCTCGGAGTCCCCGAGGTGGCCGATGGAGAAGTTCCCGAAGAGACCTGCGTGGAGATCGAACTCTACGCCGGTATGGATGTCACCAGTGTCCGCGGCGGCCTGTTCGCCGGCACGCTTTCCACCAAGGAGCTTCTTGCTCTCGTGGATGAGGTGAAGACGAACGGCGAGGAAATCGAGTTTGTGCCTCAGGGCTGGAGTCTCCTGACCATTCCGATCGAGCAGACCGGTTCTTATACTTTCTTCGTAGTCTCCCAGGGAGACGGCGAGGGATACGACGCAGACTACGTGCACTTCTCGGTGCTGATGCCCGGTGAGGAAGCTCCGGACGCGGCAATCGAAGTGACGGCCGCCCCCGGCATCTTCGGCGAGGCGGAGGTGCTTGCAAACGTAGTCTTCCCGAACTCTGATTACATCCAGGCCCTTATTATGGACGACAAAGCCTGGGCAGATGCCAATCTGACCTCGGACGACATCTACGACTATGTGATGTCCAACGGTCAGGAACTCTACTCATACTATATGAGCAGCACCGGCCAGGAAGTTTACTTCGGCGATCTCGAACCGGAAACGACTTATCACATCCTCGTTGCCGGCGTCAGCGCCTTCGACAAGTCCGCCTGGGCTATGACCGAAGTGACGACGACCGCCGAGCCTGAATTCGCGGAATTCGGCACAGGTCACTACCACGACAACTGGTACAACGCTTTCGGTCCTAAGGGCTGGCACACTGAGGTCTCTATCCTTAAGGCCGAGACCGATCCTGTCCGCTACCGCGCCCTGAATCCTTACAAGGGCTACTGGGAGAATCCCACCGAGGGCTACGACTCCTATTATGGCAAGTCCGCTCCTTGGATCGACTTTGCAGTGGTCGGCGAGGAAGTTCACTACCTCCCTTATCTGATCGGCTACCTTGAGAAGGGCTACGGTCCCGTTCTGTACACCTGCCGCAATAAGTATTCAGGATACTTCTATCCTAACAATGCGCTTATTGAGGAAGGCGTTCTCAACATCGCTCCGACTGCTTACATCCTCGGTACTCAGTACTGGTATGGTAATGTGGATGCCTGGAGAGAGATTTACCTGGAGATGCCTGGCTATACCATCACTCCGGAAGAAGAAGAGGAGGAACCGGTTGTGGAACCTGGAAGGGCTATGCGTAAACTGGATGGCAACACTCAGGTTCTGGCCCCCCAGAAGGACGCCCGTTCCTTTACCCGTCACATACTCCACACTGGAGAAATCAAAGTGACCGTCCGTGAAAAATAACTCCTAGAACGAACGAAAAATGAAAAAGATATTTAGATTAATTGCCCTTGCCACCGCTTTCGGCGCTGCGCTCTCCGGCTGTACTCTGACGGAAGAGACCGGCCAGACCGGAAAGAATGAGATCAAGTTCTCAGCCACGGTGGGTTCCTTCCAGGTAAAGGCCACAGATACAGCCTTCGATGCGTTGGATGCAATCGGTCTGTTCGCAGATGAGCCCGTCTATGCTTACAACGTCAAACTGACCTACGAGAACGGAAAACTCACACCTGAGGAGCCGGTCTACTGGGGCAGCTACCAGCTGCTCGAGCAGCCTACCTACTTCTATGCTTACTATCCTTATGACGCAGACCGCGATGGTATGGAAGGCCGTCATTCAGTGGCGAAGGACCAGTCTACGCCCGAGGCCCTCTCGGCTTCAGACTTTATGGTCGCTAAAGCCCTGAGCGCTCCTGCCGACGGTGCAGTCCAGCTGAACTTCGCCCACGCATATTCGAAGATAGTCTTCACAGTGGAGAACCTCGTCGACGATGTGGCGGTGGAAAGCGTTCATCTCGGGAATGTCGCCCTGTCCGCCAGGGGCGTGGCCGGCGAAATCGCCTCTTGCTGGTCTGACTTTGATGTATTCGGCGACGTGAAGACCGCTCCGGTCACCACGGCTGCCGACGAGCCCGCGTGGGCTTGTATCATCCCTCCTCAGAGCGCGTTCCCTATCGTTCTGGTCGTGATGAAGGATGGCCGTCAGTATGCATTCAACTCAGAGAAAGAGGTCTATTTCAACCCGTCTCTGCGTTACAATGCAAAGATCGTCATCGACGAAACGACCGTCTCGGCTGATTTCGCTTACGATATCACCGACTGGATCGACAGCGGCGACATCACCTTCGGCCAGTTCAGGGATTATGGCGTGTGGTATTGTATGACGGATGAGAACTATTGGGGCCGTATGTATGATGAAGGAAAGACCGTGCGTTACACCAACATAGAGTATCACGCTGGCGAGGTTATCCGCTTCTACAGCGATCAGGAGAACCTCTATTATGGTGTCGCACTCTCCGACGGTGCCGTGCTTGCAGCGGAAACTGCATATCCTATGGCTCCCGGCGAGTATGAGAACGTAGGCTTCACCCTGCCTCAGGAAGGTTACTGGAATCTTGTGATCAACGCTGCGGCAAAGACCGTTACGGCTTACTACACCGGCGGCTTCCCCGAGACCGAGAACTGGGCTCTTGTCGGTACCATCTATGGTGGCGACTGGAATACAGACTACGAGCTGACTCCTTATGCGGACGAAATCAATGTCTTCTATACTAATCTGACCTATCACGTCGGCGAGGAGTTCAAGCTCCGCAAGGATGGCGCTTGGGCAGAAAACTTCGGCATCAACAATGGCGGAAAGCCTCTGCAGAGCGATAATGAGTATGCGCTTACCGCAGGCGGTGACAACATCACTCTCCCCGAGGATGGTATCTGGTACATTGCTGTCAGCATCAATGATGGATGGCTCTACTGCTACCGTATGAGCGATATTCCTGACGATGAATATGAACTTACATCTGTGCAGGATGCGGTCGATGTTCCGAATAACACCGAAGTCCAGGTGACCAATGTGGTCTATGCCACCACCACCAGGGGCTTTATGCTGTTCGACGGCAAGTATTCAATCTTCGTGTACGCCGCGGGTGATCCCGGCGTCGGCCCTGGAGATGTCGTGCGCGTCAGCGGAACAAAGACAACCTATAATGGCGTTCCTGAGATTACTAATCCGGTCTGGGAAGTTCTCGGTCACGAGTATCTGATGGATCTTAGCTACTATTATGAGGATATCACATCCTACTTTGACAGCTACACAGCCGGCATCTCGACCCTGATTTCGTTCGTGGGTGTCCTTGGCGACAATGCTTACATTATGACAGTGGAGGGTGCCGAGACACAAGGTAACATCTATTATGCTACTTCGGATCTTGGTCTATCCGGTTTCATTGGTCATAAGATTCGCGTAAACGGCTTCTACAACGGCCGTAACAAGAACAATCAGCTGAGTATCGTCGTGACCGAAGTCTCCGAGGATTGGGGAATTCCCGAGCCGGAGCCGGAACCGGAACCGATCGACCTCTCTATCAGCATCGCTGATGGTACACTGGCAGCCAGCTGGGCAGCCGTGGAAGGCGCCTACCTATATGGCTGGTCAGTCCAGAATGCTTATGGCGACATTCTGCTCGACGGAAGAACTGCAGACACTTCGCTTGAAGTCAGTGTTGCGGAACTCGCCGCCGGTAATTATATGTTCCAGATTTTCGCGGTAACCGCCGATGGTAATCTGCTCGCCCTGACCAACGTCGACTTCGCTATCGCGGGAGAGGATCCTGAGCCGATGGCAAATCCTTTCGAAAGCAATGTGACTTGGTCATTGATCAGCGCCGCATATGATGACAATACGCTCAATGTTACCATAGATAGAAATACTTTCGAAAATGTGCCTAACGTGAAACTGGGAACATCTTCGAGGGTAGGATCTTTCTCCATTACCGTTCCTGCAGGCACCACCGCCCTTTCTTTCTGGGCGGCGGCTTGGAAGGGATCGGACGCAACTCTCGTTGTTACATACGGCGAAAACACTGTTGAGTTTACCGTTCCTGCGAATGACGGTGCGTCTGGCAGCAAACCTTACAATATGACGGTTGACGGGTCCAATGCTTTCTATTTGAATCTGGGCGTTATCGAGGAAGATACGGTTATCACTTTCGAGACCACAACCTCCGCTTATCGCGCATTCGTTTTCGGTATTCAAGCTCTTGATAAATAATAGCTTATGAAGATCTTTAGAACAATATACAGACTGGCTCTGACGGCCCTGACGCTCGGCGCCGTCCTCACCGGATGCTCTGCCATCCAGGAGGACGATCCCGGGCAGGACGGCCGTCGCGAGATCAAGTTCACGGCGTCCGTGGGCACCTATCAGGTGAAAGCCACGGACACCTCCTTCGAGGGAGGTGATGCCGTGGGCCTGTTCGCAGAGGCCTACTTCAGCGCAAACAACCTGCGCCTGGAGTGGGACGGCCAGCACCTGGTGCCCCAGGAGCCTCTCTACTGGGGACCGGTCAATCAGGTCTACCGCTTCGCGGCTTACTATCCCTATAATCCCGAGTGGATGGGTGGCAATCGTCAGGAGTTCGTAGTCAATTCCGACCAGACCACTCACAAACTCTTCACTGAGTCCGACCTTATGATGGCCAGTGCGAGGGTCACCACGGCTGACGGGGATGTAAACTTCCACTTCCATCACGTGCTCTCCAAGATTATCATCCATATCGACAACCAGCTTGAGGAAGAAATCAGCGAAGTCTTTATGGGCGATATCTACGGAGCAATACGTGTGTATCCCTACGACCTTGTCAACTTCGAATTATCCGGCACACCCGGCACGATCAAGGCCGGTGCGGTGACCACGGCCGCAGGCGATCCCGCCTGGGCCCTCATCGTGCCTCCTCAGACCGGACGTCCGACCATTCTGATAACCACCGTCAGCGGCAAGCAGTACACTTGCACCACGGAAGGTTACATCGGTTTCGAGAACGGTTGCTGCTACAATGCCAACGTGACTCTGGACGAGAATTTGATTTCCACCGAGTTTACCGAGGAAGTGACCGAGTGGGTTGACAACAAAGACCTTATGTTCCACGACTTTGATTGGGGCTTAACCGGTTCATTCACCAACTGGTCTTACGATTACCAGATGGGTCGTACTGCAGACAAAGGCATCTTCGAACTCGAACTCGCTTTAGAATTGGGAGACGAGTTCAAGTTCCGCAGGGACTTTGATTGGGACTTCAACTACGGTATCGGTGAGATGGGTGATGCGGTCGAGGTGGCGGAGGGCACTTACCCCCTGACCCGCAACGGTTCCAACATCACGATGGCTACCGACGGCCGTTGGAAAATCACACTCGACATCCTGGCGGAAACGGTTACCTTCACCCTCCTCGAGTCCTTCGGCTCGGAAATCATTTGGACGGGCTCTCAGCAGATAGAATGGGACGCGGCTCTCCAGGACTTCGCCTATGAAGCATACGACTGGTCTACAGTCGCTCCCGGAACCATCCTTCGCATCAGCTTCGCCCAGAACAATTACGACTGGTGGTGTATGCGCGTTGCCGATGGCTACAAATGGGAGGCTCTGCCCGGACTACCGGATCTCTATGAGTGTCCTTCAGGCGCCATCGAGGTTTTCCTTACGGAAGAAATTCTTGATCAACTCGTCAATAACGGCGGCCTTATCATCTACGGCACAGGCATTACCCTGAAGAAACTTGCTCTGGTGAAAGACAGATTCGATTACACACCTTCTGCCGATTACCTCTCGGATGCCAATATCTGGAAGGCGGTGGACGAGAATTCCACGCTGGAGTGGTTCTATTGCCCTGGTTGGGGAGACGAGAAGAATCCCCCGTCCGTCGGTAAATTCGGATCTACCTACGTGTTTACGAATGCCTACGACACCAATGATTATTGGCAGGCACAGATGTGGATTATGCCGAATAACGGACTCTATCTCGATCCCAACAAGACGTATAGTTTCTCGTGTACCATCTACTCTTCCAACTACGTTCCTTTCTTCGTGAAGATGTATGAGAAGGGAGTGGATTACCCCTCGTCCTTCGAGAGCGACCGTTACACGCTTGGCTACCGTCAGTACACCTACAGAGTGAACGAATTCACGCCGCTTTCCACTTCTCAGTGCCTTCTCTTCGACTTCGGCGGGATTGCCGCCAACACCAGGGTTTACATTAAGGACATCGTCCTTAAGGAAGTTGGTGGAGGTGCCGTCGTTGCCGAAGCCGAGGCTGTCGATCTGGGCCTGTCCGTCAAGTGGGCAAACATCAATCTTGGCGCGGCATCTCCTGAGCAGTGCGGCACTTATTATGCCTGGGGAGAAACGACTCCGAAACAGGATTATAAGTGGGATACCTATAAATGGTGTCTTAAGGGTAACGGAACGGAAAGATGCTACACATTGACCAAGTATAACACGGATGCCGAGTACGGCGAGGTGGATTATGTGACGGTCCTTGACGCGGACGATGATGCTGCTTCTTATGCACTCGGCGCAAATTGGCGTATGCCTACTCAGGCCGAATGGGAGGAGCTCGTCAATAGTTGCGAATGGTCTTTGACGGCAGTCAACGGCCAGGACGGTTATATCGTTTCCGGCAATGGCAATAACATATTCTTACCTCTCGCTGGTTTCGCACATACCAGTCAAACCTATAATGTGGGAGGTACAGGCTATTATTGGACTGCCAATATGTCCCAGAATATGCCTGACCACGGAGTTTGTACGCGCATTGATTATGACGGTCAATTCCCCGGGGATATATATGGCAAATTCCACGGGTTCTCCGTCCGCGCTGTTACAGAATTGTAATATCTGCGGATAACACAAAAAATCCCGGAGCTTCAAGGCCCCGGGATTTTTTATTTCTTCAAACGAAGGGAGGAGAGAGTCATATAGACTATCAGTGCGAGCAGCGGAATGATGGCGATGGCTTCGGCGCCGCCGGATGCGTTCCAGGCGGAGAGGAACCAGTCCACGCCCGCGAACTTCAGGATCGCGGACACGACGCCCATCAGCGCACCGCCGGCGATGAAGCCGGACGCGATAAGCGTTCCCTTGTCCAGACGCGCTTTGTTCACCTCTTCGTCCTTGGAACGTGTGCTCACGAACCAGGAAACGGCGCCGCCGACGAGCAGCGGGAGGTTGAGGTCGATGGGGATGAACATTCCGAGGCAGAACGCCAGCGCCGGCACCTTGAAGACTGTCAGCAGGATGGCGATCAGCGCACCTATGCCGTAGAGTAGCCAGGGGGCGTTGCCGCCGTTCATCATAGGCTGGATCACCGCCGCCATAGCGTTGGCCTGGGGAGCGACCAGCGCGCCCTCGCCCGTGAAACCGTAGGTTTTGTTGAGGATCATCATCACCCCGCCTACCGTGGCAGCAGCGACGAGCGTGCCCACGAACTTCCAGGTCTCCTGCTTCGCGGGGGTGGTGCCGGTCCAGAAGCCGATCTTGAGGTCGGTGATGAAACCGCCCGCCATCGAGAGGG
>JAFYIK010000251.1 GCA_017538685.1 Bacteroidales bacterium
AAGAAGAGGTGCAGAGGTTTCACACCGTTCTTGGTGATGACCTGAGCGTCGATCTCCTCTTTACCTTCGAGGATAGCCTTGCGGATGCCGGGCACGAAGACGTAGTCGCCGGGCTCGTAGTCGAAGGCGATGTCCGGAGCAATTGTGAACGGCACGATGCCCCAGTTGATGCAGTTGCTGCGGTAGCGTTTGGTGGCGTACTCGAAGCAGATGTTGGCATCGCCGCCGAGGACTTTCTGGCACGACGCGGCCTGCTCGCGGGCGGAGCCGTCGCCGGGCTTGTTCGCGAACACGCAGGAGCCGAGGGATGTGTTGCCGGCGCTTGCTCCGACCGCCTTCAGGGCCGCGGCAAGTTTGTCGGACACTTTACCTGCCCTGCGGTCGAGGTCCTGGGCCTGGATGGCCTTCGAAAGGCCTACGTACTCGGGCACCCTGCGGCTGAGGGCGAATTCGCTGAGCTTCAGCGGGTTCGAGCGGTAGCTGGAGGTCTCGCCGGACGGGATGAGCTCGTCCGTGGTAGTAACGGGATCGTGGATGACGGCGGCCAGCTCGAGGAGCATATTCTCCTCCATCGCGTACATAGTCGGCCAGTCCTTGATGTTCGGTCCATAGCGAAGCTCCACGCTGAGGTCGGCCTTGCCGAAACCGTCGTAGCAGCGGCTCTTGTAGATTCGGCCGTCGAAGCTGTAGGGAGCGTGATTGTCCTCATACTCTATGTCGGTGGCGGCCGTGATCACTCCGCCGTTGGCGGCTGTGGCTGCGATAGAGCGGGCGTCCATAAGCGAGACGAGCGAGATCTGGCCCTGGCCGGGCTTGGAACCTTCGCGGTTGGGGAAGTTGCGGGTGGTGTGGCGTATGCTGAGGCCGTTGTTGGCGGGCACGTCGCCGGCGCCGAAGCAGGGGCCGCAGAAGGCGGGCTTGATCACCACGCCGGCTTCGAGCAGTTCCTCGGCGATGTGGTTGCGGGTGGTAGCGAGATATACGGGAGTGCTCTGCGGGTAGCAGCTCATCGTGAAGTAGTCGTTGCCTATGGTCTTGCCCTTGAGGATGGAGGCAGCCTCCGAAAGGTTATCGTAAGTTCCTCCGGAGCAGCCTGCGATGAGGGCCTGGTCGGCCACCACCTTTCCGTCCTTAATCTTGCTGACGAGGTCCACCTGCACCTTGTCGCCGAAGCGCTTGCGGGTGTCTTCCTCGACTGCTTTCAGGATGCCTTCAGGATCGGCCTGAAGCTCGTGGATGGTGTAAGCGTTGGATGGATGGTAGGGGAGGGCGATCATACACTCCTGGGTGCTGAGATCGATCCTTATCATACTGTCGTAGTAAGCCACCTTTCCGGGCTCGAGCTTCTTGTAAGCCTCCGGGCGCTCGTGCATATTGTAATACTCCTGCACCTTTTCATCCGTAATCCAGATGGAGCTGAGGCAGGTGGTCTCGGTGGTCATCACGTCGATTCCGTTGCGGAAGTCCACGGGGAGTTCCTTCACTCCGGGGCCTGCGAATTCGAGCACCTTGTTCTTTACGAAGCCCGATTCAAATGTGGCTTTCACGAGGCTGATCGCCACATCGTGAGGACCCACGCCGTGCCTGGGCTTGCCTTCGAGCCACACAAGAACGACCTCGGGAGCGTTGATGTCCCAGGTGTTCTTAAGCAGCTGCTTTACGAGCTCTCCGCCTCCTTCGCCGACACCCATACATCCGAGTGAACCATAGCGGGTGTGCGAGTCCGAGCCGAGGACCATACGGCCGCAGCCGGAGAGTTTCTCGCGCACATACTGGTGGATAACAGCCTGATTGGCAGGCACATAGATTCCGCCGTACTTCTTAGCTGCGCTGAGGCCGAAGACGTGGTCGTCTTCATTGATGGTGCCTCCCACTGCACAAAGTGAGTTGTGGCAGTTGGTCATTGCGTACGGAATGGGGAAGGTGTCGAGACCGCTCGCGCGTGCGGTCTGGATGATACCCACATATGTGATGTCGTGCGAAGCCATCGCGTCGAAACGGATGCGAAGCTTGTTGCCTTTAGTGCCGTCAACATCGTGTTTCCTTAAGATGTCGTAGGCGATGGTGTTTTCGCGTGCCTCGTCGGGAGACAAAGGGGCTGACTCTGCGACGGTCTTGCCGTCCAGGAGGTAAACACCGTGGTTGATTAGTTCTACCATAATTAGTTAGTTGAATGATAATTATTTGTTGATTGTTTTCGTTCGTGATTGTGTTTGTTGATTCGTGTCATCTCGTGACGGAATCTATGAATATCGTAAGAGCAAGCATATCCGCCGCTCCGCCGGGGGAGATGCCTTCCAGGGCGTACTGCACGCAGAGAAATTTCAGATTCCCGATCAGGTCGGGAATGACGGAGGCGGCCTTTGCTTTGACCCCCTGCGCGCGGTCGTAACCCACTCTGTGAATGATACACGTGTCGTCCAGGGTGCTCATAATGCGGAGCAGCGTCTTCTGAATACGAAGTTCGTCGCCCTCGAGGCTGCGATAATACGGCAGCCAGTCCTCGAAAAGCTCCTTATATCCCTCGAGAGCCATATCCCGCGCGCCTTTTACTCCGTATCTGTCGCGCGCTTCCTCTCCGTGGGATTTTGGCGTGGGGGATAAGTTACTGCTAATCAGGGAGTTGCTGGAATTAGGTGTGCCCAAATCGCGAGACCTCTTTTGTATAATCTGCTGAATATCAGAGAGTTGGCCCCCACGCCCTCTGGTCTGTGCAGCCGACCAACTAGCGTTCAAAGCCAAACCGAGGGCGAAGATGGCGCCGCGGTGGGTGTTCACGCCGCCGGTTGCGGCGAGCATAGCCGTTTCGGCCTCGATGCCGAGGGCACGGAGCTCGGAAGC
>JAFYIK010000024.1 GCA_017538685.1 Bacteroidales bacterium
ACGACGACGACAATGAGCCTGAAAACGGATAACGACAGGCGGATAAAGGCGGCATTTGCCCGTCTCCGCCGCAGCGAGCAGGATTTGATTCCTCGTGCATTCGAGGCGTTTCTTGACGAAGCTGTGAAGCTCGCGCTCCAGTTCCACGACCCTGAACATCGTCACCATATCGAGAAAGGCGAGAACTACGGCTGGCTTATTGTCCACGACGGGCAGGAGGTTAAGCGATATGTCAAGGCCGAAGGTGATGGTCCGCTGGGAAAGGCGAATGCCGCACTGGACCAGATCCTCTCCGAGGTGAATCAGAAGGGCTGGGTCGGTGTAGTGATGGCGGGTATGCACCCGATGAACTATTACCAAGCCGACTACGAAATTGACATTCTGGAAGATGTGATGGCACTCACTCCTGAACTATTCCGCAAGCACTTCAAGAAGATGAGTCTATGAACGATTTCGACATAACCGACATTGAAACCCGCCTGAAAGAGATTCTGCGCGATGAGATAAAGGTCTCGGCCACTGTGTACAACAACAGGCCGAAATCTGCAGACATCGGCGGCAACGACTTTTGCGTGGTGAAGGTGTCGGGGACTGTGGTGGACCACGACGCATACGGTACTTGTACCATTGCCATCCACCTCTTTGCGAAGGACATTTCCAACCAGAAGAACGGAAAGAAGCTCTCGGTGATGTACAAGAAGCTGGTGAAGGGCCTGCCTTACGACGACGGCCGATACCTGCTTGACGACACGCCAAAGACCATTGGGGACACGGCAGACGACTACGGCTTCCACGTTAGAATACTCCAACTGCAAACTATCATCAAAGTAAAACTCTCATAAGCTATGGCTAATTCTCCTACTCTTACCCATCAGATGCTGGACGACCTCCACAAGGGTAACGCAGCTATCTCCCTCCTGCCGTACAACTCCTCTGGAGTGAATCTGGCGGGACTGTCCTTCGCCAGTGCAGACCAGATCTTCACCGAGCAGGACTCCTTCACTCTGGCCCCGTCCGACCCCGACAACCTCTACAGGGTTGACCAGTACGACGAACTGATCGACTTCGACGAGGGCGACTGGGTGATCAACGGCAACATCCCGTCCTTCGCCACGGCTGTGTTCGACTACCTGTTCGAGGCTGGCTCCGCCATCAGCGGTTCCTCCAGCCGGATCACGGGTCAGGACGGCACGACCAAGTACGAGGGCAAGGGCTACAACGGCGCGAAGGTGGTGGATGCCACCGTCCTCGTGGAGTCCAAGTCCAAGAAAACTGCCATCGTGTTCGGTCACGTGCAGTTCATCGTGAACAACCCGGCCATCGACGACCATCAGAAGCCGGGCTACGTGAAGATCGCGGGCTACATCCTCGACAACCCGGGCGGCGACAAGTTCGCAGTCCTGAAAAAGTACGTTGCCGCCTAACCCACGGCTCGTGCCAAAACCAACCAAAGGGGGCGGGACCTGAAACCCCGTCCCCTTTTTCAATTTAAGAAGCAATGAAACAGCCCGATAAAAATGCACGGCAGGCATATCGCGAAGTTCTCGCGGACGTGCCGACGACCATAGCAATCATAGGGACGCGACGCACCGTGAAAGTGAGGGGTATCAAGCCCTACACGATAGAGTGCCTGACGAAGTTGTGGGGAGCGCGGGAAATGTCCATTCCGCAGGACTCCAGCGAGACGTTGAAGGCGAAGTGTGTTGACCCCTATTTCAGCATCAAATGCGCCTGTACAATCGTTTTGAACTCGTACTGGAGTCTCCGCCTGCTTTACCCGATAAAGTGGCGGATTTGGGCGTTTCTGCGGCAGTACACGGAAGAACAGATGGAGCCTATCATCGCCGAGGGTAAAAAAAAACTTCCGCTCGAA
>JAFYIK010000252.1 GCA_017538685.1 Bacteroidales bacterium
GGGTCGCGGCTGTTTGTTTACTTGTTAAGCACCCGTTCCGCGAGGCGCATCGAGAGGATGGCGACGGGAATGGTGAGGAGCATAACCACAATCAGCACCGGAATATTGTTGATAACGGAAATCATCAGCTGATCATAGCCGGCCGGCATTTCTTCGACAGCCGCGGCGAGGGAACCCTCTGTGTTTGTCCACCAGTGGATGGTGTAGGCGAAGAAGGAAAAGGCGAAAGGATAACTTTAAATACGGGTCTCATAACTTACATTATTTAGTAATGCAAAGTTACGGGACCCGCAGTTCGCAGTAAATACCTAATAACTGCGATTTTCGTACACCAAAAGGGCCTCTGATGTACCAAACAGTCGGTATAAAGCATTTGGTACACCAAAGAGGTCTCTGGTGTACCAAATGGTATTTGGGTGCGAGAGTTAGCGAGCGTCCATCGCCTGGCAGGCGGTGATGGCTATCAAATTATAGATATCATCCACGGAGCAGCCGCGGGAGAGGTCGTTGACCGGACGGGCGATGCCCTGGAGGATGGGACCTATGGCGTCCGCGTTGCCGAGACGCTGAACTAGTTTGTAACCGATGTTTCCGACTTCCAGGTTCGGGAAAACCAGGACGTTGGCCTTGCCGGCGATGTCGGAACCGGGAGCTTTCTTGGCGCCTACTGACGGGACAAGAGCGGCGTCTGCCTGCAGTTCGCCGTCGATCTTCAGGGACGGGTCGAGCTCCTGCGCCAGACGAGTTGCCTCAACGACTTTATCCACCACTTCGTGCTTTGCTGAGCCCTTGGTACTGAACGAGAGCATCGCGACCCGCGGCTCGGCGAAACCGGCCACGCTGCGCGCGGTCTGCGCGGTGCACACCGCGATCTGCGCGAGCTGCCCGGCGTCCGGAGCCGGGGTCACCGCCACGTCGCCCACCACCAGCACGCCTTCTTCGCCGTACTGGGGAGTCTTGGTAACGAGAAGCATAGCACCGCTGACGCAGGTGATTCCGGGAGCGCACTTGATGATCTGAAGAGCAGGACGGAGAGTCTCGCCCGTGGTCGAAAGAGCGCCGCTGATCTGGCCGTCCGCATCGCCGCTCTTGATGATAAGGCAGCCGAAATACAGAGGATTCATAACCAGTTTGTGCGCCTCTTCGGGAGTCATACCCTTCGCTTTACGCAGTTCGTAAAGCAACTGAGCATATTCCTCAGTCTTCGGAGAAGTCGCTGGATCGATGATGGTGGCCTTGCCAATGTTCTTCAGGCCAAGTTCCGCGGCCTTCGCGCCTATCTCGGCAGGAGAGCCGATCAGAATGATATCCGCCAGGCCGTCGGCGAGGGCGCGGTCGGCCGCCGTGATGGTGCGGTCTTCAAGCGATTCGGGAAGCACGATGCGCTGCTTGTTCGAACAGGCGCGCGCGATGATTTTTTCGATAAGAGCCATATTAAATGTTATTTTTCGTAGTCTTGTAACACAGTGTCTGCGTGGATTTTATCTATGATGGCGCAGACTATTTTGAACGCTTTGCTGTCCGGCGTGTACACCGCTGGTGCGGTGAAGCGGACGCGCCCCTGGCGCTTGAGCTTCGCCGCCACGGCGCGCTTCTTTTCATTCTGCGGATCGAACACGGCGATGGGGTGTCCGCCGAACATACCCACTATCTTCATACTCGGCACGTCGGTCTCTCCGTCGCCGAAGTAGATCATATGGGTAAACGGCACGCGCTTCTTGTCCTCCGCCATAGAGGCGTTCACCATCTTGCTGTCGCGGGCGCTGAAGATGCCCTTGTTGATCTTGAAGAGGAACTGCGTTTTGTTGGTGTAGTCCACCGCGATTCCCGGCCAGACGGCCTCCCCCGCTTCATTATAGATATAGGAGCCGGCGAAGATGTGCTTGAACTCCTTCGCGATCGCGGTTCCCTCCACCATCTCCTTAAGGCCGCTAGAGTTGATGTAGTGCTCCACGCGTACGCCGTGCGCCGCGCCGTAGTCGTTCACGAGCTTGAACCAGCCCCGCACGCCCTCGAAGAAATCGATGTCGCGCCCGAAGCGCTTGAAGTCCTCGCGCCGCAGGCTGATTCCCTTCGCAAGGGCCTCGTCGTACATCATTTTCATATAGGCCAGCACATCCGATGCATCCTGGTCCACGGCGAGACTGTTACTCTTCTCCCAGAACTCCTCCTTCGTCGTGCCCATCGCCTGGATGAAGCCGAATTCCTGCATATTTCCGGGAGCGAGAGTCCCGTCGAAATCGTAGATGAGAGCTACTATCGGTTTCTTCATTTCACCCCTGATTTTAGTCTTTCACCACAAATATCGTAATAATTCGCCACATACACACACGTGCATTTGGCAAAAAATCGGGCCGGAAGTATTTTTACGCTCGGAAAAAACCAAACCTTTACACAATGTCGAAATATCCGCATTATCTGGAGAGTCTCCAGAACGCAACCCGCAAGTATTGGAACAAGACAGCCCTCCACACTATGGGAGGCGATTCATTCACCTACGGCCAGATGGCCATCCAGGTTGAAAAATTCCACCTCGCATTCGAAGCCCTCGGTCTGAAGAAGGGCGACAAAATAGCATTATACGCAGCAAACGGAGCCCGCTGGGGTATGGCCTATATGGCCGTGAACACCTACGAAACGGTCATCGTACCTCTCCTCGCCGACTTCACCCCCGCGAACGCAGCATTCCTCGTCGACCACTCCGAGGCCCTCGTCCTCTTCACCAACAAAGCGAAGTGGGAGAAGATGCCGCTCGACAAAATGCCGCAGCTCCGCCTCGCGATCGACGTGGACACCTGGGATTGCCTATGGGCGAAGGACGCCGCGACCGAAAAGGCCTACGCCAAGATGGAAGAGCTCTTCGAGGCCAAATGGAAAGGCAACTTCGGCCCCGAGAACGTCGTCTACCCCACCGACAATATGGACGACCTCAGCACCATCAACTACACCTCCGGCAGCACGGGCGATCCTAAGGGCGTGATGCTCACCTACCGCAACTTCAGCGCTAACGTGGACTACGACCAGCGCTTTATGCCCGCCGGCGACAAGATAGTCTCTATGCTCCCGATGGCCCATATGTACGGCCTGGTGATCGAGTTCATCTACCCTCTCGCCAACGGCACCGGAATCTACTGGCTCGGCAAGGCCCCGACTCCCGCCACCCTCCTCAAGGCATTCCAGGAAGTGAAGCCCTACCTCCTCGTGACCGTTCCCCTCGTGATGGAGAAGATCTATAAGAGCAAGGTCAAGCCCACCCTGGACAAGCCGATTATGAAGGTGCTCACCAAGATCCCCGGCATCAACACCATCATCTACAAAAAGGTCAAGGACGGTCTGTGCCAGGCCTTCGGCGGAAACGTAACCGAGTTCATTATGGGCGGCGCCGCCCTCAATCCGGAGGTAGACCGCCTGTTCAAGAAGATCAAGCTCCCCTATGTGGTCGGCTACGGTATGACGGAAGGCTGCCCGCTGCTCGCCTACTCCGGCTGGCGCAATTATATCCCCGGTTCCTGCGGCCGCCCCGTGGACATCAACGACATAAGAATCGATTCGGAAGACCCGCAGCACATCGCAGGCGAGATCCAGGTCAAGGGCGACAATATCTGCATAGGCTACTATAAGAACCCTGAAGCCACGGCGAACGCCTTCACCGACGACGGTTACCTCCGCACGGGCGACCTCGGCATTATGGCCAAGGACGGCACCATCTTCATCAAAGGCCGCTCTAAGGCACTCATTCTCACCGCCAACGGCCAGAATGTCTACCCCGAAGAGCTCGAGTCCATCATCAACTCCCAGCCTTACGTCTCCGAGTCGGTGGTAGTGGACCGTGCCGGAAAGATAGTCGGCCTCGTCTATCTCGACCAGGACGCCATCAAGAACGCAGGCCTGGACGCAGAAGCCATTTCGGACATTCCCGAGAATATCAGAATCGCCAGCAACAGGCATCTCCCGAACTACAGCCAGCTCGCCAAGATCGAGGTTATGCTCGAGCCCTTCCAGAAGACCCCGAAACTCAGCATCAAACGCTTCTTATATAAATAGTGACAAATTGTCACTGGAACAGAAATTGCGTTTTTCTCCGGCAGAAAGACGCAATTTTTGTTTGTTATGGAAAAGACAAAAGGACATATCGGAGTAACCACCGAGAACATCTTCCCGGTAATCAAACAGTTTCTTTACAGCGACCACGAAATCTTCCTGCGCGAACTAGTGGCCAACGCAGTGGATGCGACCCGTAAGATGCAGACCCTCGCCAGCACCGGCACATTCAGCGGTGAACTCGGCGAAATGAAGGTCAAGGTGGAGCTTGACGAAAAAGGCAAGACTCTGAAGATCACAGACCGCGGAATCGGTATGACAGCCGAAGAAGTGGACAAATATATCAACCAGATAGCATTCTCCTCCGCCGGAGAATTCCTCGAGAAATATAAGGACCAGGCCAGCGGCATAATCGGCCACTTCGGCCTCGGATTCTACTCGGCGTTTATGGTGTCCTCCAAGGTCACCATCGAAAGCCTCAGCTGGCAGGAAGGCGCGAAGCCTGTGTTCTGGAGCTGCGACGGCTCGCCGGAGTTCGAGATGCACGAGTGCGTGCGCGAGGACCGTGGAACCACCGTCACCCTTTATCTCGACGGCGACAGCGAGGAGTTCGCAGCGAAGGGCCGCATCGAGGCGCTGCTGCACAAATACTGCAAGTTTATGCCCGTGCCCGTCGTCTTCGGCAAGAAGACCGAATGGAAAGACGGCAAGAGTGTGGAGACGGACCAGGACAACGTCATCAACAGCGTGGAGCCCATCTGGACCAAGGCGCCGGCAGACCTCACGGACGAGGACTACCTGAACTTCTACCACGCCCTCTATCCGATTGAGGAAGATCCTATGTTCTACATCCACCTCAACGTGGACTATCCTTTCACCCTCACGGGCGTGCTCTACTTCCCGAAGATCAAGGAAAGGATGGCTCTCGACAAGAACAAGATCCAGCTTTACTGCAACCAGATGTTCGTCACGGACCATGTGGACAACATAGTGCCTGACTTCCTGACCCTGCTTCACGGCGTGATCGACTCGCCGGACATCCCTCTGAACGTCAGCCGCAGCTATCTTCAGTCGGATGCCAATGTCAAGAAGATCAGCACCTACATCACCAAGAAAGTCGCCGACAGGCTCGAGCAGATATTCAAGGAGCAAAGGCCTACCCTCGAAGAGAAGTGGGACAACATCAAGCTCTTCATCGAGTACGGTATGCTCTCAGACGTGAAGTTCTGCGAGAGGGCCGTGGAGTTCGCGCTCCTCAAAGACGTGGACGGCAAGTACTACAGTTTTGACGATTACCGCAAGGCAGTGGAAGAGAACCAGACCGACAAAGACAAGAAGGTCGTGTTCCTCTACGCCACGGACCCGGAGAAGCAGTACTCGGCAATCGAGGCAGCGAAGGGGCTGGGCTACAACGTCCTTCTGATGGACTGCGAGCTCGACTCTCACTTCGTCGGCCTGCTCGAGCAGAAAGTGAAGGACGTGCGCTGCGCCCGCGTGGACTCCGATTCCGCCTCCCGTCTTATTCCCAAGGAAGACGAGGTCAAGCCGACTATGAGCGAGGACGACAGCAAAGCGCTGTCCGAACTCTTCAAGGCCGCGCTGCCCGAAGGTCCGGAGTGGACGATCGAGGCCGCCAATCTCGGAGAGGACGGCGAGCCCGTGCTCATCACCCAGAACGAGTTTATGCGCCGTTACCGCGAGATGTCCTCTATCGGCGGCGGAATGAACTTCTACGGCTCTATGCCCCAGATGTACGACGTGAAGGTGAATATGGAGAACCCCGTCATCGCGAAGATCTGGGCTGACCGTGAAGGCACTGCCGATCTTCTGCACCAGGTCGTGGACCTCGCCCTTCTGGCCAACGGTCTCCTGACCGGCAAAGCCCTCGCAGACTTTATCTCCCGCAGCGCCGAATTGCTGAAAAAGTAAGCGTTGTCCTTAGTGCGCCGTTTCACCGGATTTCGGCGCCGATCGGGGTGTTCCCGAGTGATTTGGCGCTATTATCGGCCATTTCGGCGCCAATTGGGGTGTTCGCAAGTGATTTGGCGCCGTTTCACCGGATTTCGGCGCCGAAGGGCGTTACAGAAATACCTGTCAGGTCTCCCAGACGGAAAGGTATTTCTGCAAGGCCCACATCTCATCCCTGTATCTGGCAGCGTTGGTGAAGTCCAACTCCGCGGCGGCTTTGTGCATCTGCTCGCGGTCGGTCTCGATGAGCTTTTCGATCTGTTCGCGCGACATCGAGCGGATGACGGGATCCTGCAGCACGGCGGCGAGGTCGGCGCGGACGCGACCGTCGGCGAAGGCTTCGCCTTCCGCGCGCTTCGAGTCGTGTCCCAGGCCGACCGTGATGCGGCCCTTTCCGAGATCGGACGGGTTGGGGATGTAGCGCGGATCGTCGTAGGAGTTCGCCGCGCTGACTCTGCCGCTGAGCTCGGATGCCAGCACATTGTGCTTGGTCTCGATCTGCTCGGGAGTGATATGGTGAAGTTTGTTGTACTCTATTTGCTTGGTGCGTCGGCGGTTGGTCTCACGGATGGTGTCCTCCATAGACGGAGTGACCTTGTCCGCATACATAATCACGAGACCGTTCACGTTTCGTGCGGCGCGGCCGGCGGTCTGGGTCAGCGAGCGGGTGGTCCGTAAAAAACCTTCCTTGTCTGCGTCCAGGATCGCGACCAGCGACACGGCCGGGATATCGAGCCCTTCGCGCAGAAGGTTCACGCCTATCAACACATCGAACAGGCCGTTCTTGAAATCCTCGATGATGGTCACTCGCTCGGTGGTGTCCACGTCCGAATGGATGTAGCGGCAGCGTATGCCTATCCTGGCCATATAGTCGTTCAATTCTTCCGCCATACGCTTTGTCAGAGTCGTGACCAGCGTGCGCTCCTCGCGCTCCGCTCTCTTGCGCACTTCTTCCACCAGGTCGTCCACCTGATTCTCCGTGGGCCTGACTTCCACGGGCGGGTCCAGCAGACCGGTGGGCCTCACGACCTGCTCCACCACCAGTCCGGCGCTCTTCTCCAGCTCGTACTCGGCGGGAGTGGCGCTGACATAGACTTTCTGGCCCGTAATCTCCTCGAATTCGGGGAAGGTCAGCGGGCGGTTGTCGGCGGCGGCGGGGAGCCGGAAGCCATATTCGATCAGTACCGACTTCCGGCTGTGGTCGCCGCCGTACATAGCGTGGACCTGCGGAAGGGTGACGTGAGATTCGTCCACGAAGGTGATGAAGTCCTTCGGGAAATAGTCCAGCAGGCAGAACGGCCTCTGACCGGGCTTGCGGCCGTCGAAATAGCGGCTGTAGTTTTCGATTCCGGGGCAGTACCCCAGTTCCTTGAGCATCTCTATGTCGTTCTCCACGCGCTGCTGGATGCGCTTCGCCTCGAGCATACGGTCGTTGCGCTCGAACCAGAGGATCTGCTCGTACAGGTCGTCGCGGATATGACCTATCGCCGCCTCCGCGCGCTCCTTGGTGGTGACGAAGTTGTTCGCAGGGTAAATGTTCACTTCGGAGACATCTTCCAACTTAGCACCCGTCAAAGGATCGATGACTGACAGGCTATCCACTTCGTCGCCGAAGAACTCGATGCGCACTGCATTGTCAGCTCCACTCAGGAACACGTCCACGGTGTCGCCTTTCGTGCGGAACGATCCACGGGTGAATTCTCCTTCCGTGCGGACATAGAGAGCGTCCACCAATTTATAGAGCAGTCCCGTCAGCGAACGCTGCTCGCCCCGGCGCACGGTCACGGTCTGTTCGTGGAAATCGTCCGGATTGCCTATGCCGTAGAGGCAGCTGACCGAACTGATCACTATCACGTCGCGCCTGCCGCTCAGCAGCGCCGAAGCAGCGGAAAGACGCAGTTTCTCGATCTGATCGTTGATCGAGAGATCCTTCTCGATGTAAGTGTCTGTGTTCGGCAGATAAGCCTCGGGCTGATAGTAATCGTAATACGACACGAAATACTCCACCGCGTTCGCCGGGAAGAAAGACTTGAACTCGCCGTAGAGCTGGGCGGCCAGAGTCTTGTTGTGGCTTAGGATCAGGGCAGGCCGCTGGAGCTGCTCGATTACGTTCGCCATAGTGAAAGTCTTGCCTGAGCCGGTGACGCCCAGCAGGGTGACGTCGCTGACGCCGCTGCGGAGCGCGTCCACCAACTGTGCAATCGCCTCCGGCTGGTCGCCCGAAGGTTTGTAATCCGACTCAAGTTTGAATTTCATACTTCAAAGATAATTATTAACTTTGTTATATGACAACAGAAGAATTGCTCGCGAATGTCCGCGTAATCGAGGACTTCCCAATCAAAGGCATCCATTTTCAGGATGTTACGACCCTTTTCGCCAATCCGGAATGTCTTAAGGAAATTACGGATCGCTTCGTCAATCTTTACAAAGACAAGGGTATCACGAAGGTTGTGGGCCTTGAGGCGCGCGGCTTCGTGCTCGGGGCCATTCTCGCCGAAAAGTTGGGCGCCGGATTCGTTCCCGCCCGCAAGAAGGGCAAACTCCCCGGCGACACAATCAGCGAAGCGTACAATCTCGAGTATGGTTTCGACTGCATAGAGATCCACGTCGGCGCCATCACCCCTGACGACATAGTGCTTGTGCACGACGATCTGCTCGCCACCGGAGGCACCCTCGCCGCAGCAGTGCACCTCGTGCAGAAGTTCAATCCGAAAAAGATTTACACGAGCACCATCATCGACCTCACGGCCTGCCCCAGAAAGGCCTCCTTCCCCAAGGACCTTGAGATCGAATCTCTGCTGAAAATAGACGTCGCTTAAGAGCGGCGGACGCGCAGGACGTGCCTGACACGCCCGATCAGAGAAATAACCTTGTCCAGCTCAGAGTTCGAAGGGACAAGCAGCTTTATCACTATCTCATCGTCGCCGGTGCGGGCGTTCTGATTGACCACGAACGAACGCATCGACACCCTGAACTGCGCGATTATGTCCATAATCGAGCTCATCACAGTGCGGTCGGGCTCCGCGGTCACGGACAGCGTGGCGAGGAACTCGCCCGTGCTCTGTGTTTCCTGCCAGACCACCCGCTGAATCCTGTAAGGGTAGCGCTCCAGCAGACGCGCCGCGTTGGGGCAGGAGATACGGTGGATTTTAATGCCTTCGCCCCTGGTCACGAAACCGAAGACGTCGTCGCCGAACACCGGGTTGCAGCAGCGCGCCATCTTATACTGCAGGCCCTTCACGTCCTTGGCGTTCAGCACGAGAATGTCGTCGCCAGAGCCGGTGAAGACAGACTTCCTGGAAGCAGTCTGCTCTTCGACCGCGGTCTCAGTCTTCTGCCCAAGCCCGAGGATATACTCCTTGATCTCATTGACGTCGATTTCGCCCTGGGCGATTGCGGCGTACATAGCGATCAGTCCGTCGTAGCCGTGCTTTTTGCAGAAGTCGTTCTGCTGCTCCACGCTGAATTCCAGCTTCCAGTTCTTCAGGCGCCTCTCGGTGAGTTCGCGCCCGTCCGCCGCCAGTTTCCGCTGGGCTTCGTCCAGCTGCTGGCGTATCTTCGTGCGCGCCTTGGATGTGACGACCCAGTTCAGCCAGTCCGCAGACGGCCGCTGGTTCTTGGAGGTCAGCACCTCCACCACGTCGCCGGTTTTCAGCTTCTCGCGTATGGACACGGCCTTTCCGCCTATGCGCGCGCCCGTGCAGCGGCTGCCCACGTTGGTGTGGATGTTGAAGGCGAAGTCGAGCACCGTGCTGCCGGCCTTAAGGATGCGCAGTTCGCCCGTGGGCGTGAACACGAATATTTCGTCCGACGGCGCCACCGGCCTGTCTTCCGGCTTCGCTTCGGTAGGATGCTCGAGAGCGTAGCGGACGGACGTCAGCCATTTGTCCAGCGTCTGCTCGCCCTTGATGCCTTTGTAGGACCAGTGCGACGCGAGTCCGCTTTCGGCCGTTTCGTCCATACGGACGGTGCGTATCTGCACCTCGATGTAGTGACCGCTGGCATTCTTCACGGTGATGTGAAGCGATTCGTAGCCGTTGGGCTTGGGGTTGGTGAGCCAGTCGCGAAGACGCCGTGTGTCGGGCTCGTACTCCTCCGTGACGTAGGAATACACCTTCCAGCATAGATCCTGCTCGAGCTTGCGGTCTGGTTCGCAGTCGATTATGAAACGGATGGCGAACACGTCGAACACGCCCTCGAAAGGCACCTTCTGCACCTGCATCTTGCGGAAGATGCTGTAGGCAGTCTTGGTGCGTATCTTCAGCTTGTACTTGATGCCCGCTTTGTCTATCTTCTCCTTCAGCGGCTCGATGAATTCCTTCATCAGGCGCTCGCGCTGGGGAGCTGTCGCGGCGAGTTTGTTCTTGATGGCCCTGTACTGCTCAGGCTCCGAGAACTTGAAATAGATGTCCTCGAGCTCGCTCTTGATGTTGTAGAGGCCAAGCTGGTGGGCCAGCGGGATGTAGAGCATCAGTGTCTCGAGCTGCTTCTGCTCGCGCGAACTCTTCGGGAAGATGCTGAGGTTGCGCATCACCTCCAGGCGGTCCGCTATCTTGATGACGGTCACCCTGGGGTCAGTGCTGTACTGGACTATGAGCTTTTTGTAATTCTCAGCCTCCAGACGGGTGTCTTTCGGCTTGATGGTGCTGATCTTGTTCAGGCCATCCACGAGGGTAAGGACGTCCTTCGGAAAGGCGGACAGGTCCACCTCCGGGTGAATACGGGTGGCTTCGTGCAGGTACACGGCCGCGATGCATTCTTCGGGAAGGCCGATCTCGTCGCGGACTATCGCCGCCACACCGTCAGGGTGGGCGATGAAAGGTTCGCCGTTGTGGCGGACTTCACCGCTGAGGATGGCCAAAGCCACTTCCCGCGCTCTGCTGACAAGATCTTCCATTATTTCTTTTTCTGGAGGGCGTCCAGCGCGCGCTGGTAGGCCCTGGCTTTTTTCTGGTGCTCCGAGTAAGTCTTCGAGAAGACGTTTGTGCCGTCGAATGCGGTCGACGCGCAGAAGTAGAGGTAACCGGACTCGATGTCCGCATTGAGGACAGCGTCGATCGCCGCCTTGCTTGGGAAGCAAATCGGCCCCGGAGGCAGGCCGGCGCGTGTATAAGTGTTATAAGGCGAATTCACCTGAAGATGCTTCTTGAGTATCCTGCCCGGCTTGAAATCGAAGCAATAAGCCACGGTCGGGCAGGCCTGGAGCCTCATCCCTTTGCGGTAGCGGTTGATGTAGACTCCCGCCAGCTGCGGGTACTCCGGGATGTGGTTCGATTCGCAAGCCACGATCGACGCGAGTATGCTGACCTGCGCCGGGCTGAGCCTGAGGCCTTTCGCCTTCGCCTTCCTGTCTTCGTTCCAGAATTTGTCGTGCTCCTTCTTGAAGAGGGTGAAAATGTCCGTCAGGGTCGCGTCCCAGTAGATTTCGTAGGTGTCCGGGATTATCATCGCGTACACGTCTGCGGGCGTGCTGCCGAATTTGCGGAGGAACACTTCGTCGTCCAGCGCCTTCGCCACATCAGCCGAATCCACGCGCATCTGCCTGCCTATGGAAGCGGCCAGCTCGCTCTTCAGCCTGACGCCTCCGCCTATGGTGAGCCGGATCGGCGTCTGCCAGCTGTTGTTCAGCATACGGGCCACATACACGCAGGAATGGTTCGCCTTCACGCGGTAGTGCCCGGGGGTTATGTAGCGCTCTACCTCTTTCTGGCGGAACACCTCGCGCAGCGCCTGCTCCCAGCGTATGCCGCCCTGCGCCTTGATCTGAGCGATCACGTCGTCGGGGGTGGTGCCGGCCTGGACATAGACCTCCGAATCGCCATAGAAGGCCGGGAGACGGTTGTTGCGCAGCCATCCCCACGCCTGCAGCGCGCCGAAGAAGACCACGGCGAGCACGGCGATTCCAACGATACGCCAAAGTCCGGATTGTTTCTTTTTCATCGGGAGAGATTATCTGAGCTTGAGCTCCTGCTCCATCACGAGGGGAACGCCCTTCTTGAGTTTGTTGCGTTTTTCGATGCTGCGCATCTTCACGGCGAAGCGCTGGCTGATCTCGCGCAGCGACTCACCGTCTTCACCCACGATATACTTGTCCAAACCCTTCGCGGCCTTGTTTTTCTTGGCCTGGATATAGACTATGGTGCCTGGCAGCAGATCCTCCGCCTTCTGAAGATCGTTGAAGCGGAGTATCTCGCGCGGGAAGAGGTCGTAGATGAGGGCTATTGAGTCGTAGGTGTCGCCGGCAACGGAATAGATGCACGCCACTCCGTTCTTCTGATAGATCGTGCGCTCGAGCGAGAAGCGGAACTGCTCGTCGTACGACGCGGGCATAATCACGGCCTTCTCCAGCTGCTCGGGCGATTCCACCTTCACCACGGCGCCTTTGTCGTATTTCGTGAGGTCGAACTCCTCGATGAGGGCGATAAGCTTAGTGGCGTATGCCGGGTCGGTGGCGTAACCGGCCTGCTTCAGACCGTAGCACCAGCCTTTGTAGTCGGACACGTCCAGGTCGAAGAGGAACTTGTAACGGTCGTAGTAGCGAAGGAAATCGGAATGGTCCTTGAACGAATCCTCATCTTTCGCATACGAGCGGAAGCACTCCTGAGGAGCGTCGTCGTCGTGATAGACTTTGTCTCCCCTCCAGGCTTTGTGGCACTTGATCCCGAAGTGGTTATGCGCCTTCGTGGCGAGGGTCGAACGGCCTGCGCCCGACTCCAGCAGACCCTGCGCGAGGGTGATGGAGGCCGGCACGCCCGTGCGCTCCATCTCGGTGATCGCGAGGTGGGAATACTTTTCTATATACTCCTTGCGCGCAGTTGTCTGGTCCACCGCCGCAACAGCTAACCCTGCGACCAGCGCCGCAGTCGTCAAAAGAATGAGCAGACGTTTCATATCGTCTGCTAATTTACTCATAATATTTATTACAAGGAAATCCAGACGTGCGTGAAATATCGAAAGTATCTCCGTCCTGAACCGCTGTGACGTCAGGGAAGATTGCGGCGGCCTCGCGGGCGAAAATCGAGCGGTCACGCACACGGGACGTGTAGTGACCGATCAGCAGTCGCCCCGCCCCTGCCGCCGCCGCGCAGCGCGCCGCATCCTCGGTCGTGCTGTGGAAGCGCGCCGCCGCCTTTGGCGCGAACTCCACCGGGTAAGTGGTTTCGTGATACAGCACGTCCACTCCGCGGACATAGTCCGGCAGTTCGGGGAAAGGCATAGTGTCCGAGCAGTAGGCGTATGAGCGGGCCGGGTGCTTCGAGGCCATACGCTCAGTGACTATCTCGTCGAAGCGGTAGCCGTAGCACTCGATCTTGTGCTTCAGCGGAAAAGCGGACACTCGGCAGTGCTTCGAGGCATAGACTTCCTCGATTCCGCCGACCGCGACTTTATGAAAGACTATTTCATAGTTTGACCCATCGCCCCAGAACGACTGATAGAACTTCAGTACGGGTCCGAGGGCGTCGGGGCCGAAAATGTGCAGCACTTCCGTACGGTTGTACATAGCCATAGTCGACAGGACTCCGAACAAGCCGAAGATGTGGTCTCCGTGGATGTGCGAAATGAAGATGGCTTCCACTTTGAGGAAGGAAAGATGCATCTGGCGCATCCTCTGCTGCGTGCCTTCCCCGCAGTCGATCAAAAACAAGCGCCCTTGCACGGTTAGTGCCTGGGCGCTTGGGTTCATTTCAGAAATGGGCATGGCCGAAGCCGCGCCCAGTATCTGGAGCGAGAAGTTCATTACTCGCCTTTTTCGAGCTTCGACTTGAGGGCTGCGAGAGCGTCGATGTCGCCGAGAGTTGTCTTCTCAACGCTTGCATTGACGTTCTTAACGGCCTTCTTGGTCGCTGCTGCCTCAGAAGCAACTGCCTTCTCCTTCGCTTCCTGATAGGTGCGGAGATGAGACACGAGCA
>JAFYIK010000025.1 GCA_017538685.1 Bacteroidales bacterium
CACGTCAAGCCGGGCAAGGGCCCCGCTTTCGTGAAGACCAAACTCCGCAACCTGGAGAACGGCCGCATCCTGGAGAACACCTTCACCGCAGGCGCCAAGATCGAGACCATCGAGGTCGAGCGCCGTCCTTACCAGTTCCTCTACGACGACGGTGAGGCATTCAACTTTATGCACGAAGAGACTTACGAGCAGATCACTCTGCCCCACGACGTTGTGGAGAATTCCGACCTTATGAAGGAAGGACAGCACGTCGAGATGATGTTCGTTACCGGAGACGAAGAGCGCTGCCTCACCTGCGAACTCCCGACTTACGTGACCCTCGAGGTTACTTATTCCGAGCCCGCAGTCAAGGGTAATACCGCCACTACCTCCGCTCTCAAGGAAGTCACCCTCGAGACCGGCGCCAAGATTATGGTTCCTCTCTTCATCGAGCAGGGCGACAAGATCACCGTGAACACCACCGACCGCACCTACGGTCAGAGAGTCTAAGACGGTTGCGGGTTTCGCTGCTGACAGTCGGTAAGACCGACATTAAGTGGGTATCTGAAGGCCTGGAAGTGTATTCTTCCAGGCTTCAGCACTATATACCCTTCGAGGTCAGGGAAATTCCCGAGCTCAAAAACGTGTCGGCCCTCTCGAAGGAGCAGATCAAGACTTCCGAGGGAAAGCTCATACTGAAAGCAGTGAAAGACTCCGACGAACTCATCCTCCTGGACGAGCGCGGAAAGGAATTCCGGTCGGTGGAATTCTCCGACTGGCTTGGGCGCAAGTTCCAGCAGGGCCGCGACCTCGTTTTCGTCATCGGCGGGGCATACGGCTTCAGCCCTGAAGTTTATCATAGGGCGAACGGGATGATCTCCCTCTCGAAGATGACTTTTTCGCACCAGATGGTGCGCACGATTTTTGTTGAACAGCTATACCGCGCTCTCACCATCCTGAAAGGGGAGTCGTATCACCACGAATGAAAGTCAGTCGCAAACTTCTATCGGCCATTTTCATAGGCGCGGCAGTGCTGCTGTTCGCCATCTCGCTTTTCACCCCGGAGGCCAAGGGGGATACCAAACGCGCGGCCCGCAGGGTCGAGGCTGTCCTGAGCCACAGGCTGGAAACGCTCGACTCCTTCGCCGAGAAGGCCTTCGAAGGCTCGTCCGAGCAGTGGATGGACCTTGGAAAGCTGCCGGCGGATATGGTCGTCTACCGCTATGTCAGCGACCGCCTTCAGTCGTGGACTAACCAGTTCCCGGTCAGTAACGACGACATAGTCCGAAGGACCTACGTCACGCGCTACCGTCGCCGTGGCATCATCCAGACCCCGTTCCTGGACCTTAATTCATATTACACCTATATTAAGCTCAGCCCGACGGCGAGCTATCTGGTGAAGCGGGTGGACCGCGGTCTGGTGACTGTGGTCGTGGGCTTGAAGCTGGATGGAAACGAGAGGCTCCTGCTGGGCGACGGCTACTCCATCCGCAGCCTGCATACCCCCGACGGCACTGGCGTCACATACGCCGGTCAGCCCGTGTTCAAGGTGGTCTACGAGTCGCTGCCGGTGCGCAGCAAGCTCCCGACGCACCTGGTCTGGATCGCGTTCGCGCTGTTCGCCGTGGGCATCATTATGCGCCTGAAGAGCTCTCCCAGCGTGCGCGGGTCGCTCGCGTCCATAGGTCTGCTGCTCCTGTCCACCGTCGCGCTGGCGAAATGGTTCCCGATTACGGAGGGCGAGCTGAGTCAGATTTCGGTCATCCTCGTGATCAACCTGATCACGTTTATGATATCGCTGTGCCTGTACCTCTGCCGCGAAAGCATTTGGGCGGGGTTCAAGAGCCGTGTCGGCAGAATTGTCGCCGGCATCGCTGACGTCGTGGCCATCCTCGGCATCTTCGCGTTCTCTTATATAGAGCTGTTCAAGGTCTTCGTCTACACGCACATAAGCCTGGATCTTACGAAGCTCGACCTGCTGAGCTGGGAATCGGCCGCCGTGATGAGCACTTTCGTGCTGATGCTGGTTTCCACTATGCTGCTGGCCGTGCTGCTTATGCCGGCGGTGACCCGCAACGCCCGGAAGGTGAACATCTTCTCCGTGCCAGGAAGGGTGATAGGCTCGCTCGCGCTGGCGCTTTATCTGGTGCTGGTGACGACCTCGATGGGCTTCGAGAGGGAGCAGATGGTGGCTTCGTCGTGGGCGGAGAACCTGGCAAACGACCGCGACAACGCGGTGGAGGAGCAGCTGAAGAGGGCGGAGAACCAGATTGCCTCAGACGAGGTGCTCGGCCGCGCTTCGGGCTCGGAAGACAATGCCCAGATCGCACGTGAGCGCATTATCGACAACTATCTTTTCAGGGTTCTCTCTGACTACGACGTAAGGGTGCAGATAGGCGGCGACTCGGATGCCCTCGGACTCGAATCCGGCACCCGCATCGACCAGAATTCCCGCTTCTTCTACGCGCCGCTTTCCGGCCAGAGAAGCCGCTATGTGGGCGTGTTCCAGTACTATGTGGAGGAGCAGGGCCAGAACACTATTTATGTCAGCATCGAGCCCAAGTCGGGCGATGCAGGGCGTTCGCTTTCGTCTGTCCTCGGTCTGGGAAACAAGGCCGACGAGATTCCCTGGAGATATTCTTACGCAAAGTATAAGGGCCGCGACAGGCAGTACCTGAAAGGCTCTTACGCATATCCTACCCGCCTGACTGAAGAAAAGCTTGCCGGTTTCCGCTCGCTTCAGGAGACCGATTATGTGTCCGGCGGTTACCTGCACTTCGTGAACAAGGTTTCCGAGGACGAAATAATCATCATCTCCCGCCAGTACAAGAACGTGGATTCGAACCTGCTGGCGCTCGCTATGGTGACCCTCGTATTTTTCCTCTTCGCCAGCATTTTCTCGGGCAAGAGCTCGCGGGCGCCGCTGCCACCGAACTCATTCAAGAAGACCATCACCATCCTGACCACGGTCTCCCTGACTGTCACTATGGCGGTGCTCGCCACCTTCAGCGTCACCTTCGTCTTCGGCCGCAACGAGGCCAACGCCCGGACTATGATGTCGGACAAGACCAACTCCATCCGCACTATGCTCCAGGCCGGGCTTCGCAGTTACAGCTCGACCGACGCTCTGTTCTCGCGTGAGACCCTGGCGCTCATCCGCCGCATTTCGGACAACACCGGCTCGGACATCTCCATCTTCCGCCCGGACGGCCGTATCCTTATGTCCACCTCTCCTGAGGTCTTCGAAAAGATGGTTCTCGGCAGCCGCCTGAACGAGACGGCGTACTACCATATAATGTATCTCAGCGAGGGACATTTCATCCAGCGCGAGAAATACGGTTCACGCTGGATCTACACTATGTACGCTCCGGTGATGGGCGCGGACGGAAGCATAGTCGCTATCTTCTCGTCGCCTTATATGGAACGCAGCTACGACTTCCAGCTCGACGCTGTGACGCACACTATCAGCATCCTGATAGTTTTCGTGATTCTGCTTCTGCTCTCGCTGGCGCTGATGTCCTATGCGGTAGACAGGACCTTCAGGCCCATCTCTGAAATGAGCCGCAAGATGGAGGCCGGCGGAGTGGACCGTCTGGAATATATCTCCTACGACCGTCAGGACGAAATTTCCTCGCTGGTGCAGTCGTATAACCGTATGGTCACCGATCTTACCGCCTCCACCAAGGCGCTGGCCCAGGCCGAGCGCGACAAGGCCTGGAGCGAGATGGCGCGCAACGTGGCCCACGAAATCAAGAATCCTCTGACGCCTATGCGCCTGCAGATTCAACGCATCCAGCGCCTGAAGGCCAACGGCGACCCCAGCTGGCAGACCAAGTTCGACGATATGGCCACCATCCTGCTGGACCATATCGACGTGCTGACCGAGACGGCGAACCAGTTCTCCGATTTCGCAAAGCTCTATTCCGAGGAGCCGGTGGAGATTAAACTCGACGAACTATTGAAGGACGAAGTGGATATGTACGGCGCCCGTCCCGGCGTGGACTTCGAGTACCTCGGCCTGCCCGGCGTGGTGATCCTCGGTCCCCGTCCTCAACTCGTGCGCGTGTTCGTGAACATCCTCAACAACGCCGTTCAGGCCTGCGAAGGCAAGCCGGACGCGAAAGTGCTCGTGTCTTTGCGCAACGGCACCGATCCGGGATTCTACGAAATAGTCTTCGAAGACAACGGCCCCGGCGTGGACGAAGAGCACCTCTTCAAACTCTTCACCCCGAAGTTTACCACCAAGACCGGCGGCAGCGGCCTTGGCCTCAGCATCTGCAAGAGCATCCTGGAGCGCTGCGGCGCCGCCATCGCCTACTCGCGCAGCTTCAAGCTCGGCGGCGCCTGCTTCACCATCCGGTATCCGAAGGACTGATACTGCGAAACTTAGTCATTTTTAATGCTAAGCTTCGAACCGGAGACAAACGCTAGCAAATTTTTGCTATATTTGTGACGGTTAGGGTCGATATGAAAATTAGCAGCGCAAAATTTGCCGGAAGCAGCACCAGAGTGGCTGGAAAGCCGCAGAGGAAGCTGCCGGAATTTGCGTTTATCGGCAGGAGTAACGTAGGCAAGAGCAGCCTCATCAATATGCTCTGCCGGAACAGTCGCCTGGCGATGACTTCAAGCACTCCGGGAAAGACAAAACTCGTCAATCATTTTCTCATCAATGACCAGTGGTATCTGGTGGACCTTCCCGGATACGGCTATGCCAGGATGGGGCAGAAAGGCCGCGACGAATTGAAGACGGTCATCAATGACTATATCCTTGGCAGCGAAGAACTTGTGATGCTTTTCGTGCTGGTGGACAGCCGTCACGACATAACGAAAATAGACCAGGATTTCATCCGCGAACTTGGCGAAAACGGGATACCGTTCGGAATCATTTTCACAAAAGGCGACAAATCCGGCCCGAACGTGCTTAAAGCGCAGATTGAAAAGGACAAGCAGATCCTTTCCCAAGAATGGGAAGAGATGCCGCCTATGTTCGAAAGTTCCGCTCAATCGGGCGCGGGGCGAGAAGAGATACTCGATTATATAGACAATATACTGAAATCTTTATAACCCTATGCAACACAATCACAGAATGGAGTTGTTTGCGTGCGATGCCTCGAGGGACTTCGCGTGCAGAGTCGTTGAGGAGTTGAACAAAAACACACGCGAAGACTTTGAAGGCCCGTATCATATCGGGGATATGTCGGTCACGCGTTTCAGCGACGGTGAGTTCCAGCCCCAATACAATGAGAGCGTGCGTGGCGCCTCAGTCTACATCATCCAGTCTACGATACCGCCGGCAGACAATCTGATGGAGCTGCTGCTCGCTATCGATGCCGCGAAGCGCGCCTCCGCCGACACCGTGGTTGCAGTCATCCCTTATTTCGGCTGGGCCAGGCAGGACCGCAAGGACCGTCCGCGTGTCGCCATCGGCGCGAAGCTGGTCGCTAACCTTCTGACCGCGGCCGGCGCCGACCGTGTGATGACCTGCGATCTGCACGCTGACCAGATCCAGGGCTTCTTCGACATCCCGGTGGACCACGTTTCCGGTTCGTGGGTGTTCCTACCTATGCTCCGCCAGATGAATATCGAGGACCTTTCGATAGCGGCTCCGGATATGGGCGGCGCAAAGAGGGCGCATCTTTACGCGAAGGCGCTCGGCACCCCGATGGTCATCTGCCATAAAACCCGTGAAAGGGCGAATGTGGTCGGCAGCATCACCGCCATCGGCGATGTGGAGGGAAAGAACATAGTGATTATCGACGATATGATCGACACCGCCGGCACCCTCTGCAAGGTGGCCGACGTGCTTATGTCTATGGGCGCGAAGAGCGTGCGAGCCTGCGCGACCCACGGTATGCTCAGCGGCGAAGCGGTGCAGCGCATCCACGATTCTTCGCTCAACGAGGTGTTCATCACGGACACCATCCCGCACCCCGAACTCGCCAATGATCCGAAGATCAGGATAGTGTCTATGGCGGCCGTGTTCGCTTCCATCATAGACAAGGTCTACAACTACGAACCCATCAGCCCCGAATTCGACAAGTAATGACCACCTTCATAGCAGCGGCGATAGTGCTGGGCCTTGGCATCCTCGGGATGTGCGTCTTCCTTCTGAAGAAGGACGGCGAGTTTCCGAAGTACGACGTGGGCTCCAATCCCGAGATGCAAAAGCGAGGGATACGCTGCTTCAAGGATGTGGACGCCGAACTGCACGACCGCCCGGTCAAGTGCGACGGCAATTACTCCGACGCTTGCAAGAGCTGTCAGTTATACACCAGTCATCCCCGACCTGATCGGGGGTCTTTACCCCAATAGCATATGAGTCTAGTCGCCATAGTCGGCCGGCCGAATGTCGGCAAAAGTACCCTGTTCAACCGTCTGGTGGGAATGCGCCAGGCGATAGTAGACGACACCGCGGGCGTTACCCGCGACCGCCACTACGGCCGCTGCGAATGGTGCGGCCGCGAGTTCTCGGTCGTGGACACCGGCGGTTACACCACCAACTCCGAGGACGTTTTCGAAAGCGCCATCCGCGAACAGGTGCAGATTGCCATCAATGAGGCCGACGTGGTCCTGTTTATGGTGGAGGCCGCGACGGGCGTTACCGACTACGACGCAGAGATCGCGGACGTGCTGCGTCGGGCAAAGAAGCCCGTCGTGCTCTGCGTGAACAAGGTGGACAGCGGCGAAAAGATGTTCGACGCCTACCAGTTCTATTCGCTGGGACTGGGAGAAATCTTTAGCATTTCGGCTGCGAACGGCTCCGGCACCGGCGACCTGCTTGACGAAATAGTCAAGGTCCTGCCCGATGAACCGGAGGTTGAGGACCCGCATAAAGACTTGCCGCGCATCGCCATAGTCGGCAAGCCGAACGTCGGCAAATCTTCCATCACCAACGCGCTGCTCGGCGAGGAACGCAATATCGTGACTCCCGTCGCCGGCACGACCCGCGACTCCATCGAGACCTATTACAATAAGTTCGGCCACGAATTTATGCTGGTGGACACCGCCGGCATACGCCGTAAAGCCAAGGTCCACGAAGACCTTGAGTTCTATTCGGTTATGCGTTCGATCCGCGCTATCGAACACTCTGACGTGTGCGTTATGATGATCGACGCCACCACCGGAATGGAGGCGCAGGATATGAATATCTTCAACCTTATCCTGAAGAACCGCAAGGGCTGCGTGCTGGTCGTGAACAAATGGGACCTCTTCATCAAGGACAGCAATACCCTCCGCGACTACGAAAAATCTCTCCGCGAGCGTATCGCTCCGTTCACGGATGTGCCTGTCATCTTCACCTCGGTACTGAAGATGCAACGCATCAGCGACGTGCTGGACGCCGTGGCTATGGTCTACGACAATTATTCCCGTAAGATCCCGACCGCAAAACTCAACGAAGAACTTCTCCCCATCATCGAGGAGACCCCTCCGCCGAGCACGAAGGGCAAGTACATCAAGATCAAGTACATCACCCAGCTCCCGACGCGTTTCCCGTCCTTCGCATTCTTCTGCAACCTCCCGCAGTACATCAAGGACCCGTACAAACGCTTCCTCGAGAACCAGCTCCGCAGCCGCTTCAACCTCACCGGCTGCCCCATCCAGATTTTCTGCCGGCAGAAATAGCCAGCCCTGCACTACGCCCCTTAATTTGGTGAGTAAAATAGCGGTTTTACTCACCAAATTGCTTTACCGGTGTCGTTTCGTGTGAAAAACGGCAGTTTTACACACGGACGGGTGACGCGCGGCGCCGAAATGAGGGTTTTTGGCGCCGATTGGGGTCGCGGAAGGGTGATTTGGCGCTTTTTTGGGCGTTTTTGGCGCCGGTTGGGTGGTGAGTGGGTGATTTGGCGCCGAAATGTGGGTTTTTGGCGCGAGGGATCGGGAAGTGAGGGCGGGGGAGGAGAACGTGAGGAAAATTTTCGTATCTTTGAGTGTTATGGAGTACGTGGATCTGCTGACACTTCAAAATACGATCAGGGAGGGGCTGACGGAGCTCTTTCCGGAGAGCGTGTGGGTGAAGGCGGAGATCGCGGCGGTGCAGACGAGAATGAACGGGCATTGCTATCTGGATCTGGTCCAGAGCGAGGGCGGCCGGCAGCTCGCGAAGGTCAAAGCCGTGATCTGGAAATCGAAATTCCCGATGCTCCGAGCTTTCTTTAAAGACGCGACAGGAAAGGACCTTGAAGTGGGGCAACAGATACTCGTGCTGGCGGAGGTGAATTACTCCGAACTCTATGGGCTGAGCCTCATAATAGACGACATCAATCCCGAATTCACCCTTGGCGATGCCGAGCTGAAAAAGCAGCAGACTATCAAGATGCTGCAGGCGGAAGGGATGATGGACCTTCAGCAGAAGCTGGAGCTCCCCGCGATTCCCTACAGGCTGGCCGTCATCAGCGCTCCGGATGCTGCCGGTTTCGGGGATTTCAAGCGCCATCTGACGGAAAACCAGTACGGATTCTATTTCGAAGTGGATCTCTATCCTGCGGCTATGCAGGGCGAAAAGGCCCCGGAAAGCATCGCGGACGCGCTCGGCGCGGTCGAAGCGGCGGGTGGATACGACGCAGCGCTGATCCTGCGCGGCGGCGGCTCGAACCTGGACCTCGCCTGCTTCGACGACTATGGCCTCGCGCTCGCGATCGCCCAGTGCCCGATACCCGTCTTCACCGCCATAGGCCACGACAAAGATTATCACGTTGCCGATATGGTCGCGTACCGTTTCGTGAAGACCCCGACGGCGCTGGCGGATGAGTTCATCGATATGTATTCCGCGGAAGATGAGCGGATCGGAAGTCTCGGGGCGCGGCTGGCGCGGGCTTTCGCGGCGAAGATTCAGCAGCGCCTCTCGGCGCTCGATGAATTGGACCGCCGCATCAAGGCCGCCGACCCACGCGCCGTCCTCAGCCGCGGTTACACCCTCGCCGTGGACGCAAAAGGCCGCGTGATCAAATCAATCAAAAACGTCGCAAAAGGTGACACCATCGACATAATGTTATCCGACGGAACCATAACAGCAACAATAGAAAAAATAAAAACGTAGATGAGGGGATCACCCCCGAGACCTGTGGCCGCCCGTGGCCACATGAACGGGAGGGGCCCACGAAGTGGGAGGGATGAGCGAAGCGAAGGTTTTCGGGGGTGACCCCTCATCGAAGTGCCAATGAATATGGAAGAAAATTTCGATTACGCGAAGGCGATAGGGCGGTTGGAGGAGATCGCAAGGAAGGTGGAGGATCCGCAGACGGGGCTGGACGAGATGGACAAGTATCTCGCCGAGTCGGAGGAGCTGATTGCCAAGTGCAGGGAATACCTGCGCACGGCGCGCGAGAGACTCGCGGAGTTGGACGCATAACGACGAACACAGATAATAACACTAACCATATGCAGAAGATTTACAAATCGGACCCGTGGCTGGAGCCGTGGAAAGCCAAGATCGAGGCGAGACACACC
>JAFYIK010000253.1 GCA_017538685.1 Bacteroidales bacterium
AACGAGGGAATATCCCGCTTGATAGTGCTGAGCGTCAGGTCGAATTTGTCGTCGGCCATCAGCTGAAGGGCCTCCATACGCAGGATGTAGCCGGTTATGTACTCGTCGTCCTCGGCATAGACGGGGATGCGCGAATGGTGCTGGAAGCGCTCGTCGTGGTGGAATTCGCGCAGGGTCATAGACTCCGGCGCGATGGAGGCCACGACGCGCGGCGTCATCACATCCGATGCTGTCACCTCATCCATATTGATAAGGTTCTGGATGATGGTGCTTTCGTCCTGCTCAAGGTCGCCCTCCTCCTCGGAAGCCACCGCCATAGCGGCGACTTCGTCGCGGGAGACGGAGACCTCGGCATCGCGCGGGGCTATCACCCTCGTGAGTTTCTCCACGCACCACACTATCGGGAACATAATGAACACCAGCACCCTCAGCGAGAAAGTCGCGAAGCCCATCAGCGACTTCCAGTAGGAGGTGCCGATAGTCTTGGGGATAATCTCCGAGAAGATAAGGATGAGGATGGTGGCGATTGCGGTAATCACGCCGAACCAGGCAGAACCGAAGAGAATTGTGGCCTGACGGCCGACGCCCGCGGCGCCGATGGTATTGACGATAGTATTAAGCGAGAGTATTGCGGCAATAGGCCTGGAAGATTCGGTCTTGAACTTCTTGAAGCGCGCCGCTGGCTTGTACCCCTCCTCTTCCCGCAGCGTTATGTACGAGATGGGCGTGCTCATCAGCGTCGCCTCCAGCACAGAGCAGAGGAACGAGACGGCCATCGTGCCGAAAAGGAAGAGGAGAAGAAGACCCATACTGAATTATCTCTGATCCACGTTTTTGCCGTAAACCACCAGACGCTGGAAGGTGTACTCTGTGGCGAGGTTGAACACCAGGTTGATGATGGTGACCCAATACTCGTTCCACCAGAGGTTGCCGGCAAGGTACTGCTCCAGCCAGGTCGAGACCGGGGTGAAGACGCAGTAGTAACCGAACACCTTGAGCATAGCGACCGGGACGTTGTTGGTGCTCTTGAATGTGAACTTCCTGTTGATGGTGAAGTTCCAGATAACCGACAGGACAAGGGCGATCAGATAAGACACCCAGTAGTGCCAGTGGAACACTTCGTTGAACAGGGCGAAGGAGCCGAACTCGAGGGCTCCGGCACTGGCCGACAGAAGCGTGTATTTTATAAATCTAAGAAATTCGTTCATTATTTGCTGATTCTGTAGAGGACCACGTCGTGCGAGGCGACCACGACATTGAGCTGGCCTTCGGTCTGGAGGATCCAGTCTTTGTCGGTCCAAAGATTACGGGCGGTGCAGCCTTCCGGATTGAAGGTCAGGCCGCTCAGTTCGTCGGTGAATGTGAGCGAAGCCCAGTCGGCGCAGACAAGCGCATCTTCAGCTCCGCGGTTGAGCAGGCAGAAAGCCCAGTCGCCGCCCTCGAGGGGCTTGAACCAGTACTCGATTTCTCCTTCGGTCTTAAGCCTCAAGCCCTGGACGCCGAGGGGATCCTGATCGATGGCGATGACGTCTTTGTTGATAAGGATCTGCAGCACCTCGTCGGGCATAGTGGTGAGGTCGTTGCCCATCAGCAGCGGGGCCGCCATCATACACCAGAGGGTGAAGTGCGCGCGGTTCTCGGCGAGCGTGAGGGAGCCGTTGCCCACCTCGAGCATATCCGGATCGTTCCAATGGCCGGGGCCGGCATAGGCGCGGAGCGGCTCGTTCAGATCCACGAGCTTCATAATCGGCTCGCCGTGCCACTGCCCGTCGAACTCGGCCGGGATGGTGTCGAAATAGGGCCATATGTCGCCGGTAGTGCGCCACGACTGCGCGACCTCGGCGCCCCATTCCCACGGTTTGTTGGTGCCCCATTCGCACATACTGAACCATATCGGGCGGCCGGTCTCCCTGAGCGCCACGCTCATAAGTTTGTAGGCCCCGCGGGGGTTGATGAGGTCTTCGGTGTAGCACCAGTCGTACTTGAGGTAATCCACGCCCCACTGGGCATAGGTGTAGGCATCCTGGAATTCGTGGCCGAAGCTTCCGGCGCAGCCGCCGCAGGTCTTCCAACCGGCGTCGCTGTAGATTCCCAGCTTCATTCCGCGCTCGTGGACATAGTCAGCAAGGGCCTTGATGCCGGACGGGAACTTCTCGGGGTCTTCGTGGATGAAGCCCTGCGCGTCGCGCTCGCCGTGCCAGCCGTCGTCCAGGTTGAGATAGATGTACCCCGCATCCACGAGGCCAAGCTCGACCATCTTGTCTGCCGTGGCCTTGATGAGCTCTTCGTTGATGTTCATTCCGAACTTGTTCCAGCTGTTCCAGCCCATCTGAGGGGTAGCGCCGAGGGTTTCCTGTGCGTTCGCACGGACAGGAAGAAGCATTGCGGCCGCAAGCGCGGCGTAGAAAAACTTACGCATATTGAAGGTTTGGTTTTAGTCTTTTTTCTCTTCCTTGGAGAAGAACTTCCACTGGAAGAGGATGAGGTAGAATGCGCCCACAGTCACGCAACTGTCGGCAAAATTGAAGACCGGAGGGAAGAAGGTCGCGCTGAACATATCCACCACCTTTCCGAACAGGAATCCGAACGGCGCGCCGGCGAGCCTGAGCTCAGGCCATATGATGCCATAGAAGAAGCAGTCGAGGATGTTTCCGAAAGCTCCGGCGGTGATGAGGGTCAAGCCGACAAGAACCCCTACGGGAGTGTCCGGCCTGCGCAGCAACTTGCTGATCCACCAGATCAGGAAGCCTGTCAGCACTATCCTGAACAGGGAAAGCATCACCTTGCCGACCACTCCACCGAACTTCATACCGAAGGCCATACCTTCGTTCTCCACGAAGCACAGGCGGAACCAGTTGCCGATTACGGGTATCACTTCCCCGAGACTCATATTGGTCTTGACCAGGACTTTGATGACCTGGTCGATAACCACGAGCACTATGCCCAGAATTATGAGTTTCGCTCCCTTCGAGATCTTCATCGCCTAATTCTTGCCCTGCTTGGCGAGCATCTCTTTCGCCTCTACGGTCAGTGTTGCGTGCGGCACAAGGCGAAGCCTCTCCTTGGGGATAAGCTTTCCGGTGACGCGGCAGATGCCATAAGTCTTGTTCTCGATGCGCACGAGAGCGGCCTCGAGATTCTTGATGAATTTGTACTGACGCTGGGCAAGCTGGCTGGCCTCCTCCTTCGAGCGCTGGTTCGCGCCGTCGTCCTCAACTGTCTTGAAGGAAGGGGAAGTGTCGTCGATGTCGTTCGCACCGCCGCTCCTCGCCACCTCGCGGTAAGTGTTGTACTCCGCTTTGGCCTTGGCAAGCATATCTTCGATGATGGCCTTGAACTCGGCAAGTTCCTCATCAGAATAGCGTGTTTTCTCTTCTGCCATAGTTGTGTGTGTTAGTAGTTATTTTTTGTTTATATCAATCTTGATGGTGTCTTTATCCCACTCCACCTCGGAGGCTGTCGCGGGAGCTGATTCCGCAGGCTCGAGCTTCAGGCTCAGCGAGAGGGTCTGCGCAGCCACATATTCGCCGAAGGCGGCAAGCGCTTCTTCGATGGCTTTATATGCCTCCCCACCTGCGTACACGACAGTTTCAATCCTGTCCGTGACGTCCAGGTCGCGCTCTTTGCGTAGGGTCTGGATGGGATGGATGAGCTCGCGGGCGTTGCCTTCGCGTATGAGTTCGGTGGTCTGGACTATGTCCAGTGCGACCGTCAGCGATCCTTCGGAAGCGACGAGCCAGCCGGGCATATCCTCGGAGCTGATTTCGTAATCTTCCTTCGTCAGGACCACGTCGCCGGACGGGAGCGCGAGGGTGTAATCTCCTTCAGCGCGCTCGATCTGCCCGATCTGCTCCTGGCCGAAGGCCGCGAACGACGCGGCGATCTCCTTCATCTGTTTGCCGTATTTCTTACCCAGGGTCTTGAAGTTGGGCTTGATCTTCTTAGTGATGATTCCGGTCGTGTCGTGCAGGAACTCGATTTCCTTCACGTTCACCTCGGCGAGGAAGATGCCGCTTACCTTTTCGATGTGGGCTTTCACTTCGTCGTCGATAACCGGGACGACCACCTTCGCCAGAGGCTTGCGGACGTTGATTCCCACCTTCTTGCGGAGGGCCAGGACCATCGAGGAGGCCTTCTGGGCGAATGCCATACTCTCTTCGAGAGCGGCATCGACCAGAGCCGCATCCGGCTCGGGCATAGGCTGATAATGGACCGATTCCACGCCGGGCACCAGATCCAGATAGAGCCTTTCAGCGAAGAAAGGAGCGATCGGGGCCGAAAGCAGGGCCACATCCACCAGCGCTTCGTAGAGGGTCTGGTAGGCGGAGAGTTTGTCCTCGTTCATACCTGAGCTCCAGAGGCGCTTTTTGTTCAGCCTGATGAACCAGTTGCTGAGGTCGTCGCAGACAAAATCCTGCACCAGACGGCCTGCAAGGGTCACATCGTAATCCTCATAAGCGTCTTTGACCGCCTTCGAAAGGGTGTTCAGGCGGCTTATGAGCCAGCGGTCGAACATAGGCCTGTCGGCGTAAGGGACCTTCGCTGCCGAGGGGTCGAAATGGTCTATATTCGCATACAGCGAGAACACCGAATATGAATTGTAAAGCGTGCCGAAGAACTTCCTGCGCACCTCGTCCACGCCGGCTTCGTCGAATTTCAAATTGTCCCAGGGCTGGGCGTTTGTGAGCATATACCAGCGCAGGGCGTCCGGTCCATAGGTATCCAGGGCCTTGAACGGATCCACCGCGTTTCCGAGGCGCTTGCTCATCTTTTCGCCCTTCTTGTCCAGCACGAGGCCGTTCGAGATCACGCGCTTGAACGCAGGGGTGCCGCTGACCATAGTGTGAATGGCGTGCAGTGTATAGAACCATCCGCGTGTCTGATCCACGCCTTCGGCGATAAAGTCCGCCGTGGCTCCGAAATCGGGCGTGCTGAGCCCACGGAGGCCGGTCTGCGCATAGGGCATCGCGCCGCTGTCGAACCAGACGTCGATGAGGTCTGTCTCGCGCTTCATACGCTTGCCGGACGGGCTGACGAGGAAGATGTTGTCCACATACGGGCGGTGCAGGTCGATCTTATCGTAGTTCGCCTTGCTCATATCTTCCGGATTGAAGCCCCTGGCTTTCAACGGGTTCTCCTTCATAACGCCGGCTGCTACGGCCTTTTCGATTTCGCCATAGAGCTCTTTGACGCTGCCGATGCAGATCTCTTCCCTGCCGTCTTCAGTGCGCCATACGGGCAGCGGCGTGCCCCAATAGCGGCTGCGGCTGAGGTTCCAGTCCTGGATGTTCTCCAGCCACTTTCCGAAACGGCCGGTGCCGGTCGCTTCCGGCTTCCACTCAATGCCTTTGTTCAGCTCCATCATCTTCTCGCGGACGGCGGAGGCCTTGATGAACCAGCTGTTCAGCGGATAATAGAGCACGGGTTTGTCCGTCCTCCAGCAATGAGGATAGGAGTGAACGTGCTTCTCGATCTTGAACGCTTTGTTCTCCTGCTTCATCCACACGCATAGGTCTACGTCCAGGGTAGGAGTTTCCGGAGTAGCATCCGGGTCATAGGCATTCTTCACATAGCGGCCTGACCACTGTTTGTAAAGGTCTACGTTGACGTTGGTCTTTACATATTCAGGGTCGAGGTCCTCGATGCGGTAGAAGCGGCCTTTGGTGTCCACCTGAGCCTGAGGGTTACCGTCGCGGTCTGTGACATACAGCGCCGGGACGCCGGCCTCTTTCGAGACGCGGGCGTCGTCGGCTCCGAAGGTGCCTGCAATATGCACTATGCCCGTTCCTTCGGAGGTTGTGACATAGTCGCCCAAAATCACCCTGAAGGCGCCCTCGCCGGGGTTGAACCACGGCAGAAGCTGCTCGTAGCGCATACCTTCAAGCTCGGCTCCCTTGATTTCGCCGGGAAGGACTTCGAATGCCGTCTTGCCGTCGAACCAGGCTCCGACCAGGTCTTTCGCTATGATGTAAGTCGCAGGAATTCCGGTATATGGGTTGGCGCTGCGCACCTTCACATAGTCGATCTTCGGACCGACGCAGAGGGCGCAGTTGCTGGGGAGAGTCCACGGGGTGGTGGTCCAGGCAAGGAAATAGAGATCATCCTCGCCGACGACCTTGAACTGTACGCAGCAGGTCGTGTCCTTGACGTCGCGGTAACAGCCGGGCTGGTTGAGCTCGTGTGTGCTCAGGCCGGTTCCTGCGGCGGGGCTATAGGGCTGGATGCTCTTGCCCTTGTACAAATATCCCTTTTTGTAGATATCCTTGAGGAGGTACCAGAGAGTCTCGATATAACGGTTATCGTACGTGATGTACGGGTCGTCCATATCCACCCAGTAACCGATGCGTTCGGTGAGGGTCCTCCACTCGGCGGTGTACTTCATCACCTCCTCACGGCAGGTTTTATTGTACTCCTCCACACTGATCTTTGTGCCGATATCTTCCTTCGTGATGCCGAGCTTCTTCTCCACTCCGAGCTCCACGGGAAGGCCGTGGGTATCCCAGCCGGCGCGGCGGCGGACCTTGAAACCGCTCTGCGTCTTGTACCTGCAGACGGCGTCCTTGATGCTGCGCGCCATTACGTGGTGTATGCC
>JAFYIK010000254.1 GCA_017538685.1 Bacteroidales bacterium
GAGTTCTACATCCCGTTCGTGGTGGACAACCTCATCAAGAGCGGCGCCGCCTCCTGCGACGTACTTGGCACGCCGGACCGCTGGTTCGGAGTCACCTTCAAGGAAGACCGCCCCGCCGTGGTCGCCAAGTTCGCCGAACTCGTCGCCAAGGGCGTGTATCCCACTCCGCTGTATAAATAGTCGAAAGGCTATACCCCCATCCGGAGACCCTAGCCATCCTCGGTCTGATAGAGGGAGGGGCCCACAAAGTGGGAGGGTGAGCGGCGCGTAGTCGCCGCGAAGGTCTCCGGATGGGGGCATAGCCTTTTTTATTAAGAAAGATATGAAGAGAAGAGGTAATTATAATTTCTATCAGACCTTCGAGTATTTCAGTCCGAAATGGCGGGGAATACTGGGGTTGGTGTTTTGGTTTCTGGTCGGCGTGCTTCTTGGCGCAGGGGTGACTTTGGTTATTACGAAGTTTATGGGGCCGGAGGCGGCGTTGGACTACGGGACGCTGATCAGCTATCCGATTATGTTCATTCCTCCGATGGTGTTCGCCGCGGTCCGCAGCCGCCGGAAGGAGATGGAGGTGGGCGCGGTCGGCTCGCCGCTGGAAGTGGGGAACTTCGCTCCCCTCGGCGGCTGGCTCTGCGCGGCGCTGGTCATACTGGTTACTCTTGTGGCCGGGACTGTCTCGGATGCCATCACCGCTTTGCTCCCGGAGATGCCCGAGTGGCTTAAGACCGCCCTCGAAAGTATGACTTCAGGCACGCTCTGGATCAACTTCGTGTGCGTGTCGATTTTCGCTCCCATCTTCGAGGAGTGGCTATGCAGGGGTATGATACTTCGCGGACTTCTTGACCGAGGCGTCAGACCAATCTGGGCGATTCTGTTCTCCGCCGTGTTCTTCGGACTCATCCATATGAACATCTGGCAGATGATTCCGGCTATCCTTCTCGGTATGCTCTTCGGCTATGTCTACTGGAAGACCCGTTCGCTGAAGCTCACTATGCTTATGCACTTCACGAACAACACCTTCGCCCTTGTCATCAGCCGCATCGACTCCCTTAAAGATATGGACAGTTGGGCTCAAGTCCTCGGCGACTGGTACCTGCCCTTCCTCGCCGCCAGCGTCCTTCTCATCGCCCTCTTCTTCGTGACCTTCCGCAGAATTTCCCCTGCAAAGTAAATAATACGTGGAGGCTAACTTGTTGTAAACCAGCATGTTAATTAAATTAGGTGTCCCGTTTTTGGGACACCTAATTTATGTAATAACGTGATAATCAGAGGGTTATCCCCCACGGGGTTGTCATATGAGACGGGGAGAAACGTTATTCGGCGGGCAGGGACTTACCGTTGAAGATGAAGTTGGAGCCGGAGTGCTTCTTCCCGTTGAGTTTCCAGGAGCGGTCGCATTTGGGTTCAGGCCATTCGCGGTGGTTGCCGCAGTGATAATGGATAGTATCCGAGGAGCCGTCGGGCCAGTTAAGAAGTATGTCCTCGTCCATATCTGAGGCGCCGTCGATTTCTCCGAAATAGAGGATGTACTTTGCGATTTCGCCCTGATCACCCTGAATGGGACGGGCCTGAAGGCCGAACAAAATGGCAGCGTAAGCCTTAGTCTGGTACTCTTCGCGCTGAGATGCCGGATCCTGGACTTCATAGGTCGTACCCTTGAATGTCAGCGTCATTCCCGGCATATCCGGAGAGATTATGGAGTTGCCTGCGGGATCGTAAGCTTCGATGGTGATTTCAACAGGGGCCCAGTCGACAATCATCGTACCGGGAATCGGAATCTCTTCGCAAGAGGTGGCGAAAACCAGCCCGGCCAGGGCCAGAATTACGTAAAACAGTTTCTTCATATCAAATAGATGCCTGAAACAGCCGAATTGTTGCGCACCATTCCGAAATAAAGCGTACCTTTATGATGTGGAACGCGAAAAAGAACTGACAATCGTGACTCTTGTGGGAAGCATCGGGAATCTGGTGCTTCTTGCCTTCAAGTTCGTGGCCGGAATAGTCGGGCATTCGGCGGCGATGGTCGCGGATGCGGTGCACTCCCTTTCGGATTTCATCACTGACCTGATCGTGCTGGTGTTCGTCCGCGTGGGCGCGAAGCCGCAGGACGACGGGCACGACTATGGCCACGGCAAGTTCGAAACGCTGGCGACGCTGCTTGTCGGCCTCGCGCTCGCAGGCGCCGCCGTGGGCATCATCGCTTCCGGCGGGATCAAGTTCGCGCGCTGGCTGCAAGGGGAGACGCTGCAGATGCCCGGCCGTCTCGCGCTCTGGGCCGCGCTGCTCTCGATCGTGGTCAAGGAGGTCCTCTACCGCTACACAATCGCGCGCGGCAGGGCGCTCGACTCCACGGCCGTGGTCGCGAACGCCTGGCACCACCGCAGCGACGCGCTCTCCTCGATTGGCGCCGCGATAGGA